>CAYMTH010000678.1:0-3402 GCA_964393235.1 uncultured Solibacteraceae bacterium
CAGGGGGCCGCCCGCCCCAATATTGTCTTCGCCATCGCCGACGATCAGTCGTGGCTTCATGCTTCCGCTTACGGCGATCCGGTGGTCAAAACGCCGAACTTCGACCGCGTCGCCCGCACCGGCGTCCTGTTCCGTAACGCCTTCTCCACTTGCCCGGGCTGCGCTCCTTCCCGCGCTTCCATCCTTACCGGCCGCTCGATCTGGCAACTCGAAGAGGCGGGCACCCATGCCAGCCTCTTCCCGCGCAAGTTCACCGTCTTTCCCGACCTGCTCGCCAAGGCGGGCTACTACACGGGCCTCACCGGCAAAGGCGCCGGACCCACCAACTTCAAAGCCACCGGCTGGCCGCACAACCCCGCCGGGCCCGCCTTCGACGAACACCGCGTCCCCAAAGGCAACCTCGACGTCCACGCCGACGACTACGCCGCCAACTTCGACGCCTTCCTCGCCAAACGCCCCGCCGGGAAACCGTTCTACTTCTGGTTCGGCAGCCATGAGCCCCACCGGGGCTACCGCAAGGGCTCGGGCGCGGCCGCGGGTAAAGATCCATCCAGGGTGCGTGTGCCAGGGTTTCTGCCCGATACGCCGGAGATGCGCTCCGACATGCTCGATTACTACGAAGAGATCGAGTACTTCGACCGCCAACTCGGACGGATCCTCGCCTCCCTCGAAAAGGCCGGGGAACTCGACAATACCCTCGTCGTCGTCTGCTCCGACAACGGCATGTCGTTCCCGCGCGCGAAGGCGAACCTGTACGAACACGGCATCCACCTGCCGCTCGCCATCGCCTGGCCCCGCGCGGTGCCCGCCGGACGCACGGTCGACGATCTCGTCAGCTTCCGCGACTTCGCTCCCACCTTCCTCGAAGCCGCCGGGCTGCCCGCCCATCCGGCGATGTCCGGACGGTCGCTGCTCGGTTTGTTGAAGTCCTCCAAGTCAGGTCAGGTAGACCCGTCGCGCACCGCCATCACCGCGGGCCGGGAACGGCACTCGCACGCCCGGCGCGACAACCTCGGCTACCCGTGCCGCGCCCTGCGGACCACGCGCTACCTCTACATCCGGAACTTCAAACCCGACCTCTGGCCCGCGGGCGATCCGCCGCTCTACGCCGATATCGACAACGGGCCGAGCAAAACCATCGTGATGGCGCGGCAGGACAAGTTCCACGCGCTGGCGCTGGGCAAGCGGCCGGCCGAGGAGCTGTTCGACATCCAGAAAGACCCGGACTGCCTGTGCGACCTCGCCGCCGATCCGGCGCACCGGAAGGCGCTCGAGGCGCACCGTGCGCGGCTGGCGGCGATCCTCAAGGCCGAAGGCGACCCGCGCGTGCTGGGCACGGGCGACGTCTTCGACTCCTATCCGCGCCATTCGCCGATGCGTCCCGAACTGGGCGGCTTCGCCGAACAGGGGCAGTACAACCCGGCCTTTATTCGTGGCGCAGGCCCAAAGCGTCCATGATCCCTTTCATGTACCCGAACGCGAGGACCTTGCCGCCGATGGTGTAGCCGCTGGCCTGGCCGCCCTCGGCCTCGCCGGCGAGCGCCGGGGCGTGGTCGGGCCGGATGGGCCCGGTGAAGCCGGCCTTGCTGTAGATCTCGAGCATCCGCACCATGTCCGTCGGGCCGTTGTCGTGGAAGGTCTCGCGGAAGTGGGTCTTGTCGCCGAGCACGTCGCGGTAGTGCACGAAGAATACCTTGTTCTTGAGCGTCCACTCGCGGGCGAGGGAGTAGATGTCCTCCTTCATCAGCAGGAAGTTGGCCTGGCAGAACGTCACGCCGTTGTAGGGGCTCGGGTACATGGCCATGATGCGCTCGTAGTTGCGCTTGCTGGTGATGATGCGGGCGATGCCGCGCAGGGGGCTGAGCGGCGGGTCGTCGGGGTGCAGCGCCATTTTGACCTTGAACTTCTCGGCGACGGGCATCACCGCTTTGATGAAGTACTCGCAGTTCTGCCACATCTTCTCTTCGCTCACCTCGCCGAAGGGCGTGAGGCCTTCGGCTTCGGCGGCCTTGAGGTCGAACTCGCTGGTGAGGGCGCCGCCGCGTTCGGGCACCGCCTTACTGGTGCGCAGCCAGCCGAGGCCGGCCATGAAGTTGTAGCAGATCATGTCGATGCCGTTTTTGGCCAGGGCCTCGATGGCCCACTTGGTGTTTTCGATCTGCTCGTCGCGGCCTTCGAGGCCGAGCTTGATCTTTTCGAACGGCACGGGGTGGCCCTCGATGCCGGCGATGCGCATGCCGGCCTTTTCGAACGCCTCCTTCTGTTTGCGCACCGCTTCCATGTAGTCTTCCTTGCGGACCCGGGCCATACCGCCGTTGGCGATGACCCAGTTGACGCCGACCTGTTTGGCGATGGTGACGTCGCGGCTATCGGGGTTGCCGAGGACCTCGGCGAGGAGGAACTTGCCCGGGGAGTGGGCGTCCTTGGTGGTGCGGGCGGCGGCGGGCAGGGCGGCGGCGGCCGCGGCGGCCGGGAGTTGGAGACAGTGGCGGCGCGAAAGGCGCATGGGCGGGAGACCTCCTACCCGGCACGTTACTCCTTTTTTGCGCCGGTGTCTGCGGGTACCCGTTCGGCGATCATTTTCAGCGGCGCCCAGAGGGCCATGGCGGCGGCGAGGTGTTTGAGGGCGTGGCCGCTCATCTGGTCGCCGAGGGCGAGGTAGATGGGGCGGTCGGCGGCCTCGAGGATCTTGGCGGCCATGTACCAGACGATCATCTGCCAGATGCGGTGGCTTTCGGTGTAGCGGGGGGAGTAGAGCCAGAGGGCGAGCGGGATGGCGAGCATCGGGTAGAACTGGACGAGGGCGTACATGCGGAGGTCGCCGGCGCCGGCGGCCTCGGTGCGGCGCCAGATCTCGACGCTGGCGATGCCCCAGACCAGGAACGGTCCGAGCAGGGACCAGCCGAGGCGGGCGTTGACGCGTTCGGCGATGACGGCGGAGAAGACGCCCATGAAGCCGAGGGTCATGGGGAGGCGGTCCCAGAAGAGGGTCAAATTGTTGGGGTTCCAGTGGTAGTAGCCGCTGCCGGCGCCGATGAGGAAGCCGGAGAGGGCGACGACGAGCCAGGGCCAGCGGTCGTGGTGGTGTTCCCATCGGGCGGTACGCCAGACGCGGAGGCCGTACCAGCCGACGAAGAAGAAGGGCAGGTTGCTCATCACGTTCCAGAAGTGGGGGATGGCGGCGAGGGTGCGTTGGTCGGCGAAGAGGTGGTAGGCGGGATCCTGGCCGATGCGGGGGGCGAGGGCGGCGCCAAGGACGGCGACGAGGGCGAGACCGAGCAGGATCCAGTGGCGCATGGGTTAGGGGTATTTTACGTTGTGTGGGGCGGGGTGGGGTGGCGGAGGGAATGGGTGGGGTTTGTGTGCGGGGACACGCTAAAGCATGTCCCCGGCGGGGGGGCG
>CAYMTH010000679.1:0-3391 GCA_964393235.1 uncultured Solibacteraceae bacterium
CACCACCACCAAGAAGCTCACCCTCGCCTCCGTCCCCGCCCAGTGCGCCCCAGGCGTCGACAAGCTCACCGTCCAGTACGACATCGCCGGCCACGCCGGCGACGACGTCGTCCTCACCATCTCCTCCGGCGCCAACGTCGTCTTCACCCACCACCTCACCGCCGGCGAGCGCACCAACGGCGACGCCCGCAAAATCGAACTCGACGGCCGCACCGACGCCGGCAAGTCCCGCGCCCCTTCCAACACGCCCTCCCCCATCAAGCTCGCTCTCGCCGACGGCTCCCTCGCCACCACCAAAGAAACCCGCGTCACCGTCGACAGGATCGAACTCACCGTCGACGCCCCCGACAACAAGGTGATCATGAACGACCCCGCCCGGCAGATCCTCACCAAAGCCAAGGTCTTCCTCAAGAACACCGCCGGCACCGGCGTCGTCACCCCCGTCGAAATGGAAGTGAAGTTCACCTTCACCCCCAACCCCTCCAACATCGCCTCCGCCGCGTCATTCCAATACCAGCCCGCCCCGCCCCTCAGCCTCGGCAAATCCGGCGACGCCACCGCTGTCTACTGGTCCTCCCACCCCGACTCCACCGCCACCTCGCCCGATAGCTTCAAAACCACCGCCAACGTCGAAGTCGAAACAACCGCCGGCGCCAAGCAGGGCATCGCTACGGTCGTCTTCCTTCCCTCCGGCGTCGGCGGCAACAAGTGCAAGCTGAAGGCCTCCATCGCCGGCGTCGACAAGGAATCCGCCGAGTTCACCGTCTTCCGCCGCATCACCCTCATCGCCTACGAAATGGTCGGCCAATCCCACGTCACCAACCACGGCACCGACGCGCTTATCCAGCCCTTCTACACCGCCGACACCTTCGTCACCTACGTCCGTGGCGCCCTCAACGCCATCGCCGCCCAGTTCAGCATCCGCTACATCGGCCTCTGGGATCACGGCACCCAGGCCCAGCTCGACTGGGCCACCCATCAGGTCAAGCTCGCCGCCGAACCCCCCACCGCCGCCGAAACCGCCGCCGCCAACGGCCCCGCCGGCCCAGCCCAGGTCGCCGCCCGCGCCGCCATTCAGGCCAAGGCCAACGCCTGGCGCAACCGCATCGTCACCGCCTACAACTCCGGCCTCGACAACTGGGCCCCCGACGCCGGCGTCCCCGTTAACTCCCTCGTCGCCATCGAGTACGAACACCCCAAATACTCCAACGCTTCCCCCGACTCCCAGACGAACGAGTGGACCGCCTTCCCCTGGCTCCGGATCACCGTCGAGGGCAGTTCCATCCACCCCGACGCCCGCTGGATCCGCGGCCAGGGCCTATCCTACGGCCAGCGCGCCTACATCACCGCCGGCATGTCCGATGCCCGTACCCGTGTCACCATCGCCCACGAAGCCGGCCACGAGTCCAAAAACCAGTTCCGCCGCGCTACCTTCGGCGCGGGCGACCACACCGCCGGCGCCGGCCTCATGGACCCCACCTCCAGCCTCAACGCCTTCACCGCCGGCGAAAAGAAAATCCTGCGAGGCGAACTGTGAAATGCCCCGCCCTCTTCCTCCTAGGAGCCTGCCTCATGAGTAATCCCGCCGCCGCGCCCAACCGCGCCATCCTCCTCGCCGCCCCCGTCAAGGTCTACTCCCTCGCCGGCCCCATCCCCCTCGCCATCCGCTATTCCAACGCCTCCACCAACCCCATCCAGTTCAACGACCCCGCCCGCACCTGGGAAGTCCAGCTCGCCATCGCCAACTCCGCCGGCCCCATCGATCTCCCCTTCGGCAAGATCATCCGCACCGCCTACGAAGGCCGCGTCCGCTGGTCCGTCGAAGACGCCGAAACCATCCGCCTCGCCCCCGGCGCCAAACACGACTTCACCGTCGACGCCGGCGCCCGCTGGCCCGAACGCTTCCTCCCCGGCCGCAACACGCTCCAGGTCAAGGACCTCAACGACGATCCCCCCGTCCTCTCCAACCCCATCGAAATCCAGATCGAGTACACCCCCGAGTCCTTCCAGCTTCTACGCAACCTCGCCAAGTCCCCCGACGCCTCCGACGAAACCAAATCCTTCGCCGTCGCCTGGGTCCGCCGCCTCTACCCCAAATTCGAAAACACCCCCGCCGGCCACGAAAACGCCGCCGCCTGGTGGTTCACCAATCGCAGCTCACCCGCCGTCCGCGACGCCCTCGCCGCCATCAACAAACCCGCCGGAGCCCGCTAGCCGATGCCCAAAAAACACACCGTCCCCTGGCATCAGCTCGGCGCCTTCCTCAAGGACCTCGAAACCGCCCAGCGCCACGACATCGAATACCAGCGCGAAGCCATCCCCCTCGTCTTCGTCCCCGGCATCATGGGTACCCACCTCCGCCGCACGGGCACCGACGGTACCGGCGAACAAAACGACGTCCCCAACATGCGCTGGAACCCGTCCGACACCTGGTGGGTCCTCTCCAATCTCGTTTTCGCCAGCGGCGCCGACCGCCGCCGCCTCATCGTCGGCGAACCCCACGAACGCTTCCAGCCCGGCTACCTCGAGCCCGACGAAGCCAACCCTCCCGGCGACGGCTGGAAGGGCATCATGGAGGCCTATCACATCTTCCTCAACCGCCTCCGCTCTAACGACTGGGGCCCGCTCTCGAAGCACTTCGACTTCCCCGTCTACGCCCTCGGCTTCAACTGGACCGCCGACATCAAGGCCTCCGCCCCCCTCCGCCTCAAGCGCATCGAGGAGATCATCGCCGAATCCGCCGCCATCACCGGCTACTGCGAAAAGGTCATCCTCATCACCCATTCCATGGGCGGTATCCTCGCCCGCGCCATGTCCGAACTCGCCGGCGGCCGGTCCAAAATCGTCGGCATCGTCCACGGCGTCCAGCCCGCCAACGGCGCCCCCGCCGCCTACTGGCGCATGAAGGCCGGCTTCGAAGGCTTCGAAAAACTCGGCATCCTCCAGCGCGCCCTCGGCAACTCCGGTCCCAAGGTCACCTCCGTCCTCGGCAATATCCCGGGCGGCCTCCAACTCCTCCCCAACAAGGTGCACAAAACCAACGCCGGCAACCGCGCCTGGCTCAACGTCATCGAGGAAGGCAAAACCCTCCTCTCCCTCCCCCAATCCGATCCCTACGAAGAAATCTACCGCGTCCCCGCCGTCCCCGAACCCCCCGGCGACGAAGCCCCTTCCACCAACACCTACTGGGGCCTCGTCGATCCCACCCTCCTCAACCCCGAACGCCCGAAAACCCCGTCCAAAGACGAAAACGACGCCCTCGCCAACGACATCAACGACGACTGGAACATCTACCTCGATAACCTCAAGCCCGCCGAAGGCCTCCACGACACCCTCAACGAACCCGGCAAGCCCCCCGCCACCCACCCGCCCACCCTCTGCACCGCCGGCA
>CAYMTH010000680.1:0-3376 GCA_964393235.1 uncultured Solibacteraceae bacterium
GGCGGGGGTGGCGGTTTGGTTCGCGGGGCTGTTCGGGAACACGGTGGAGTGGGGTGGGCGGCGGCTGCGTCTCTACCCGGACGGGCGCATTCGGGACTAAAAAAATCCCGAAACCGGCCCCAAAGACGAGGGAAACGTGCTATTCTAGTGACTGTTGCGCCCGTAGCTCAGTTGGATAGAGCGTCTGGCTACGAACCAGAAGGTCGGAAGTTCGAATCTTTCCGGGCGCACCATTTTCAGGAAAACAGCAAGTGTCGGCGGCCACCAATCGGGCCGCCGTTGTTGTTTTTGGGGAGGCTATCGTGTCTCGCCTGACTGCGGTCAAACTCGCGCACACAGCGGTCTGGGTCTTCTTCGTCACCTGCATCGCGGGCATCCCGCTGGCGGCCGCTGTCCGCTGACCGACGTCGCGGGACGGTACACGGAAGAGCGGGCGGACAACTTCGACATCTACCTGCCGCTCTGGCTGGCGAGGTACAACAAGCAGATCTTCGGGACGCTGTTCGTGGCCGGCGAGGTGTTCGCGGTCGCCTGCTGGGTGGCGCGATAGCTACGGCTTTTTTTTCGCGTGAAGCGGGCGTAGGATCGGGGCAGAGCTATGATACCCCTACTTTTTCTCCTACTCCTCATTCCCTGGACCGCCGCGGGGCAGCCGGCGGCTGACCGCGCCGGATGTGTCGAAAGCAAGGTCGTGTCCCGGATGCCGGGGTGCGTGATCCTGCGATGCGAGTACAAAGACTTCGCCGCCGCCGACATGCCGCGGGCGAAGACCGAGCGAAATCATACGGTGGAAGGCCGGTTGGAACACCTGGTCTACCGCTGTCCGGCTGGGAAATCCCCGCTGGAACTGGGCCGGAACACCGAAAATGCGCTCAAAAGCGCGGGGTTTGAGGTGTTTTATACCGATGTTTACGCGGGCGGAGCGCGGTTCTACATGACCGCGCGGAAGGGGGCGCACTGGGTCCATCTCAACGTCCTGAGCGACAGTTACGAGCTGTATGTGGTGCAGGCAAAGGAGATGGAGCAGGTGATGTCCGCGAACGCCGAGGGCTGGGCGGCCGAGGTCGAGCGGACCGGGCGGGTGGCCGTTTACGGGATCAACTTCGATACGGCGAAGGCAACGCTGCGGCCGGACTCCGAGCCGGTGCTGAACGAGGTCTTGAAGTTGCTGCAGACCAACGGGAAGTGGGCGGTGCTGGTGGCCGGGCACACGGACAGCGCCGGGACGCCGGAGGCGAATCTGGTGCTCTCGCGGCAGCGCGCGGAAGCGGTGATCGCGTGGCTGGCCGGGCGCGGCGTTGACAAGGTCCGGCTGGTGCCGGCCGGGTTCGGGCCGACCCGCCCGGTCGCGGATAACGCGACCGAGGCGGGTCGGCAGAAGAACCGGCGGGTCGATCTGGTGAAGCTGTACTGAGGCGCGGCTACTGCTTGTTTCGGGCAGGCGCCTTCGTGCGGCCGGTGGCCTGGCCGCTGGCCGGGTCGCGGGGAGACGTGATCTCTTTGGTCGGGGCGGAGCGCTTCGGGAAGACCGTGCCGCCTTTCTGCTTCTTCTGCTCGGCGGCGAAGGTGGTGAGGGCCAGGGTGGCGGCGAGCGCGAGGCTCAGGGGGCGATTCATGGGTGTAATCTCCTTTTCAGGGAGTAACCCGGAAAAAGAGGGCGGGCCGGCTCATCCGGCGTGCGTTATTCGGCGCCTTCGCTGAGGACGCAGATGTCCTTGAGGCCGCGGTAGTCCTCGGCGTAGTCGAGGCCGTAGCCGACGACGAACTCGTCGGGGATGGAGAAGCCGGTGTAGGAGACCTGGACGGGGCGGAGGCGGCGGGCGGGCTTGTCGAGCAGGGCGGCGATGCGGATGGAGCGGGGCTTGCGGTTGTGGAGCAGGCCGATCAGGTAGCTGAGGGTGACGCCGGTGTCGACGATGTCTTCGACGATGATGATGTCGGCGCCTTCGATGGAGGAGTCGAGGTCCTTGGTGACGCGGACTTCGCCGGAGGAGGTGGTGCCTTTGCCGTAGGAGGAGATGCCCATGAAGTCCATGCGGACGGGGCGGTGGATGGCGCGGGCGAGGTCGGCGGTGAAGATGAAGGCGCCTTTGAGGATACCGACGAGGATGAGGTTGCCGGCGGGGTAGTCGGCGGTGATCTGGGCGCCGAGTTCGGCGACGCGTTTCTGGATCTCTTCGGCGGAGATGAGGACGCGGGTTTGGGGATTGTTCATGGCTAGTCGGCGGAGCGGAGACGGGTGCTGGGCGGCCCGATGTGGATGTGGGGGGCGGTGGCCTGGCCGCGGACGGCCGTGCGGAAGGCGAAGAAGGGAATGCGTTTTTGTTCGAGGTAGCGCATGAGCCAGCGGCCTTCGACGCCGTCGGGGGAGACGGCGACGTCGACGCGGTCGCGGTGGTCGAAGCCCATGGAGCGGTGGAGTGCGGTGGCGCCGCGGGCGGAGATGGGGAGTTTGCGGTCGAACTTGCGTTCGAAGTCGAGGACGACGGATTTGAGGTCGTCGGTGGAGAACCTCGCGTCGCCCTGGAAGCGGGTGATGCGGGCGATGGCGCCGTCGGCGAGGGAGGGGGCGTCGATGGTTTCGGCCACCTCTTGTTCGGCGCGGATCATGGCGGCGATTTCGGTGAGGGAGCGGGCGCGGTCCTCGATGGCTTCGAGGAGGCGGCGGGCGCCGTCGACGTCCTGTTCGAAGGCGGTGAGGGAGGTGCGGGGGGCGACGCCGAGGGTGACGAGGTTGGCCTGGGCGGCGAGGCGCTCTTTCTGGCGCTCGAGGCGGCGGGCGGCGGCTTCGACGGCGGCGTTGGACTGTTCTTCGGTGAGGTCCTCGACGGCGATGCGGGTTTCGAGGTTTTCGGCGATGAGGGCGTCGTCCTGGGCCTGGCGGAGGGCGGATTGTGCCTGTTCGACCTGGCGGCGGGAGACGGCGCCGGCGTCGAGGAGGCGCTGCACCTGCTCCAGTTTTTCGCGGGCTTGACGCACGGCGGCGGTGTCGGCCGCGGGCAATAGCCCGGCGGCGAGAACGGCGACACACGTCCACTGGCAGATCCGCACTATACTCTTAAGTGTAGTACGACGAAGCGATCAGGAGTTTTATTTGCCGGTACGCACGCCCCGCAAGCAGCCCAAGAAGGTTGCGCCCGCCCCGACTGTTGAGACCGTAGAAGAAGTGTTGGAGGCGTCCAACGAAGATTTGAGCCCGACGTGGCAGACCGCCTACCGGGCGGCAGAGGAGAAACAGGCCGTCGACATTCACGTGCTGGATCTGCGCGGGATTACGTCGATGACGGACGTGTTTTTCATCTGCCACGGGCGGAACTCGAGGCAGAATCAGGCGATCTGTGACGAGATCGAGAAGCAGATCAAGGAAGAGTACGGG
>CAYMTH010000681.1:0-3375 GCA_964393235.1 uncultured Solibacteraceae bacterium
TGTGCTATCGTCTAACCCATGACTCCGGGTATAGACCAGACTCCGGACGAGACAAGCTCCGAACGCACGAAGCTGCATCATGTATCCGAAGGCGGGCTCAGCGCCGAAGTGCTGCGCGATCCGCCCAAAATGGTGCTTGTCGCGCCCGCCACGCGCAATGAAAAGAACACGATCCGCCTGCCGCTCGAACCCATCGGCTGCTGGCGCCTCGACGATCCGCGCTTCCACTTCGACTCCTCCTTCCTCCTGCCGGAGTCGAGTACCGAGTTCGCCGCCCTCGGCGAGCTGATCGCCCGCATGCCCGACGCGCCCATGACCATCTTCGGCCACGCCGACCCGGTGGGCAACGACGACTACAACAAGCGCCTCAGCGGCCGCCGCGCCGAAGCCGTCTATGCCGTCCTCACGCGCGACCACGCCATGTGGGAGCGCCTCTACACCGCCCCGCACGGCGACGACAAGTGGGGCACGCGCGAGATCCAGACCATGCTCGCCGCCCTCGGCTACGAGACCGGCAAGATCGACGGCATTCAGGGCCCCGTCACCACCGCCGCCGTCAAGGCCTTCCAGACCGACCAGACGATCGCCGTCGACGGCGTCGTCGGCCCCGTCACGCGCCGCCACCTCTTCCTCGCCTACATGGACCTGCTCTGCGGCCAGACGAAGGTGCCCAAAACCGCCTTCCTCGGCCGCGGCGCCGACCCCAAGGGCAAGGGCGACTACCAGGGCTGCGGCGAGTTCAACCCGGTGATGCTCTTCTCCGCCGCCGAGAACCAGGCCTTCCAGGCGCCCTCCCAGCGCGAGGCCCGCAACCTCGAGAACACTCCCAACCGCCGCATCGTCGTCTACTTCTTCCGCGCCGGCGTGGTGCTGAAGAAATGGCCCTGCCCCTCGACCGCCGACGGCACCGCCCTCTGCCGCCTGCGCCTGTTCTCCGACGCCGCCGAGCGCCGCGCCTTCCAGGAAGAGCGCCGCGAATGGGCCAGGACCCGCGATACGTTCGCCTGCCGCTTCTACCACCGCCTGGTCATGAACAGCGCCTGCGAACGGCTCCACGGCGCCGTCCCCCTGCTCGTCCGCATCGTCGACCACCTCGGCCACCCCGTCGAAACCAAGCCCTTCACCGTCGTCGTCGAGGACGCCGAGCGCGACGTCCAGACCACCGAGGACGGTCTCATACGCACGATTCTGCCGAAAGGCGCCGTCGCCCTCGAGGTGGATGGCGAAAAATCGGTTTTCTTTGGCAATGGCTACGAGTTTTATACGCATGACAAGGTAAGCGAATTCGACAGCGTGGACCCGCACCCGTTCCCGCAGGACCCGGGCAGCAAGAACGACCGCATCACCCCGGACCTGATCGAGGAGCTGACCGAGTCGCTCGCCGCGCTGTTCAGCGACGAATCCGCCGAAACCTGACGAACCCGGAGCCCGCCACTGCATGGGAAAGACCCCGCCGCCGCCCAAGAGCCAGACCGCCGATTACTTCTTCTGCCGCAACACCAAGTGCAGCTTCCACGCCATGTTCCTGCTGAAGGACAAGCCGAAGGAGATGGTGCAGGGCGCGCCGTGCCCGGTGTGCAAGGAGGGCAAGCTGGAGGTGGTGGAGCTGGAGACCACCGCGCCCGTCACCCCGACGGCGAGCACCGAACCGGCCACCGGCATCCTGCTGCCCGGGCCGCCCTACGGCGGGTTCACGCTCACCTTCGGCGACAACGACGAGACGCAGACCTGGGA
This sequence comes from uncultured Solibacteraceae bacterium, assembly GCA_964393235.1. Lineage (GTDB taxonomy): Bacteria > Acidobacteriota > Terriglobia > Bryobacterales > Bryobacteraceae. The sequence continues at coordinate 1,735 of CAYMTH010000681.1, forward strand.
ACAGGTGACCGGCCACCCCGAGCCGCGCCACCAGAACGCCCGCTACGTGGCCGAGCTGCAGCGCGACCTGATGCGCCTGGGCTTCTACTCGCACGGCCGCGAGGCCGGGTCCGATAAAGCGGGCGACTTCACGCTCTCGGTGATGTCGGGCGTGCTCGACCTGAAGCGCCACCTGAGCGAGGTCTACGGCTTTCCCATCTCCGAGGATATGGATGCCGTGAAGAAGGCCGCCGACGCCGGCGCCGGGCCCATCTACTACCGCAAGATGAAGAACCCGGCCATCGCTTTCAACCGCACTGTCACCTGGACCAACGGCGTCACCGGCATGCGCAAGGCCATCGACGAATGGGCGAAGCTCTGGACCGCCAGCCAGAAGCCCGGCAAGGCCAAGACCATGGCGGAGGTGGAGGCGATGGAAGCCGAACGCGTCCAGCTCGCCGCCGACCTCGCCGCCCTCAAGGCGCGCCGCCAGAAGATGCGCACCGACCTCGACCTGGCCCAGAACACCACCCTGCCCGGCATCAAACGCAAAGTGGTCATGCTCAAGGCCGAGGTGAAGACCGCCGCCGACCCCGAGGCGCTGAAGAAGGAGATCACCGACCTCGAGACCCGCATCAAACAGATCGAGACCGAGATCACCACGATCAACAGCGACATCACCAAGCAGAAGCAGCAGATCGACCAGATGGAGCAGAAGCTGTCCGCGCTGCCCGGCAAGATCAAATCGGCGAAGGACCGCATCAAGAAGCGGGACGAGGCCTACAGTGCGATGGTGGAGTTGGCGGGGCGGATCCTCACGCAGTCCAAGGAATCCACCGAGCTCATCAAGCAGCTCGCCCACCGCCCGCCCGAGCACTTCAACGTCAAGCTCAGCGGCCCGCCCACGGATTATCAGGGCGACCGCGCCAACGCGATCGCGGCGGTGAAGAAGGTGTTGAAGGACGACGGCCCGGCCGCCGCCCTGCCGGCGCGCGCGGCGGAGATCGAGAAGGGGTGGACCGAGGCCACGGTGCCCGCGCCGTCGGACTGGGCGGATTTCAAGACGAAGCTGAGCGCCATCCGCACCTCGCTTACCGAGTATCTGGCCGCGGCCGACGACCCCGCCACCGAACGCTCCAAGCTCTACGACGGCTACCGGCAGGAGCTGCGCGAGTTCGCCAAGGTGGACGCGGCCACGGCGCGCATGATCCGGCAGATGGTCTGGACCGGGCAGCTCGCCGGGCGGGCCGTCTTCTGGCTGCCGATGGACGAGGAGATCAGCAAGATCGAGCCCGGCAAGGCCGAGGAGACGATGAAGGCGCTGGTCGACGAACTGGCCGTCGCCAACACCGTCGCCGGCGGGAAGAAGGTGGTTCGCAAGAGCGGCAACTCGCCCATCCAGCTGCTCGACTTCGTCTTCATCCACGAGAGCGGCGGGCAGCACTCCAAGCGCTTCGGCGGCCGCGACTACGTCACCATCGGCATCGACTGGGCGAACACCGGCGACAAGTCGATGTTCAAGGAGAACATCACCAACCCCGAGCGCTGGAGCTTCAGCCGCGGGTGGGGCCTGACGCAGAAGACCTTCTTCGACGGGCCGATGAAGATGCGCGACGCCAACGGCAAGATGCGCGATTACGAGATGCACGCTGGCATCCCGTA
>CAYMTH010000682.1:0-3372 GCA_964393235.1 uncultured Solibacteraceae bacterium
AGCCGGGGGCGCGGCGACGGGCGCGGGCGCGGGCGGCGCGGCGGCGGGCGCCGGGGCGGGAGCCGGAGCCGCGGGAGCGGGAGCCGGAGCGGCAACCGGGGCGGGCGCGGGGGCGGCGGCGCCGTCGCCGATACGGGCGACGACGGTGTTGATGGCGACCGTCTGGCCCTCGGCGACGAGGACTTCGGTCAGCACGCCGGCGGCGGGCGACGGGATCTCGGTGTCGACCTTGTCGGTCGAGATCTCAAAGAGGGGTTCGTCCCGTTCGACGCGGTCGCCGGGCTTCTTGAGCCAGCGGGTGAGGGTCCCTTCGACAATGCTTTCGCCCATCTGGGGCATTACGACATCAGCCATTTATATCTCCGTTTCGTATGCAAAAACCTTGGCGAACTGTTGACGCAGGGCCAGCTTGACCTCGTCCATGCTGGCACCGACGCCGAGCGCCCTCATGGACGTCACCGGGAGGGTGAGCCCGCAAGGGATGATGTACTGGAAGTACTGCAAATCGGTATCGACGTTGAGGGCGAAGCCGTGGGAGGTGACCCAGCGGCTGATATGGACGCCGATGGCGCAGATCTTGGCGCCGTTCACCCAGACGCCGGTGGCGCCTTCGACGCGTTCGCCGCGGAGGCCGAACACGCCGATCGTGTCGATGATGGTCTGTTCGACGGCGCGGACGTAGGCGTGGACGTCGCGCTTCCAGTCGTTCAGGTCGAGAATCGGGTAGCCGACCAGCTGGCCGGGGCCGTGGTAGGTCACGTCGCCGCCCCGGTTGGTGTGGTGGAAGTCGATTCCGGTGCGAGCGAGGATGTCCTCGCTCGCGATCAGGTTCTTCATCTGGCCGTTGCGTCCCATCGTGACCACGTGGGGGTGTTCGACGAACAGGAGCTGATCCGGAATCTCGTGGCGCTTGCGCTGTTCGGCCAGCTGTTGCTGGAGCGCATACGCCTCCGCCCAGCGCATGCGGCCGAGGTCGCGCGCTTCGCAAAGGCGAGCTGGGGCGTGGACTGACATTCCGGGTGGCGGCAGAGTTAGAAGTTGATGGCCTGGCCGTAGACGGCGTTGAACGCTTCGCCGACGGCCTCGTAGAGGGTCGGGTGGGCGTGGATGGTGTTGATCATCGTGTCGACGGTCGCTTCGGCTTCCATAGCGGCGACGGCTTCGGCGATCAGTTCATAGGCATGGGGCCCGATGATGTGAACGCCGAGGATCTCGCCGTACTTGGCGTCGCTGACGATCTTGACGAAGCCTTCGTGGTGGCCGAGGATGGTGGCCTTGGAGTTGCCCAGGAAGGGGAACTTGCCGACCTTGACGTCGTAGCCGGCGGCGCGGGCCTGGGCCTCGGTGAGGCCGACCGAGCCGATGCCGGGTTCGGTGTAGGTGGCGCCCGGGATGCGGTTCTTGCGGATGGGCGTGTAGGCCTTGCCGGCGATGGCGGCGACGGCGATCATGCCCTCGGCGGTGGCGACGTGGGCGAGCTGGGGCGTGCCGGCGACGATGTCGCCGATGGCGTAGACGCCGGGTTCGCCGGTCTGCTGGTCGGGGCCGACCTGGATGAAGCCGCGGTCGGTCTTGACGCCGGGGACGTTTTCGAGGCCGATGCGGTCGGTGTTGGGCTTGCGGCCGACGGCGATGAGGAGCTTATCGACGTGGAGGGCTTCGACCTTGCCGTTGGCGAGGGTGACGTTGAGGGCGACGCCGGTGCCGGTGCGCTGGATGTCGGAGGCCTTGGCGCCGGTCTCGCAGCGGATGCCGGCCTTGCGGAAGGACTTTTCGAGCTCCTTGGAGACCTCTTCGTCCTCGACGGGGACGAGGCGGGGGAGCATTTCGAGCACGGTCACGTCAGAGCCGTAGCGCTTGAAGATCGAGGCGAACTCGGTGCCGACGGCGCCGGCGCCGATGATGGCGAGCGACTTGGGGACGGACTGGAGGTTGAGGATCTCGACGTTGGTGAGGATGAACTCGTTGTCGGGTTCGAGACCGGGGATCATGCGGGCTTCCGAGCCGGTGGCGAGGAGGATGTTCTTCGCCTCGATGGTCTTGACGGAGCCGTCGGCGGCGGTGACATCGACGCGGCCGCCGCCCTTGAGCGTGCCGTAGCCGGCGATGACCTCGACCTTATTCTTGCGCATGAGGCCCGTGATGCCCTTGGCGTGCCGGTCGACGATGTCCTGCTTCCGCTTCATCACGGCCGGCAGGTGCAGCTGCGGGTTGTCGCAGGACAGGCCCTGTTCGGCGGCGTGGGTGAAGTAGTCCCAGACCTCGGCGGTGTGGAGGAGTGCTTTGGTGGGGATACAGCCGACGTGGAGGCACGTCCCTCCCAGCTTCGGGCTCTTCTCGACGAGTGCCGTTTTCAGTCCGTACTGACCGGCGCGGATGGCGGCGGAGTACCCGCCGGGGCCGCTTCCAATCACAACTAAATCGTATGCCATTAGATTTGAGTGTAACATCGCCCCTTCGGCGTGCATTTCAATAGATGTATGAGTCTTTTGACCGGATTCCTCCTTCTCGCGGCCCTCTTTCCAATCGAGTCGATTCAGGTGGAGGGGCTGAAGCGGCTGAAGCCCGCGGCGGTGGTGGCGGCGTCGGGATTGAAGGTTGGCCAGAAGGTGGACAAGCCCGACTTCGAGGCGGCTTCGGCGCGGCTGCTGGCGACGGGGGTACTGGCGAGCGTCGGGTACCGGTATACGTCGTCGGCGACGGGGGGCGGGTACGCCCTGACGTTCGAGGTGGCCGAGGTGGACCAGGTGTTCCCGGTCCGGTTCGAGGAGCTGCCGGGGACCGAGGAGCAGCTGCTGGGGGTGCTGGCGGCGGCCGACCCGCTGTTCGTCAATCCGGTGGCGGGGACGGATGTCGTGATCAAGCGGCTGGAGGGGGTGCTCAATGCCCGCTTCGGGGGGAAGCCGCGGGTGATCGGACGGGTGCTGGCGGACCGGCCGACGGAGACGATGCTGCTGTTCCGGCCGGACACGCCGCGGCCGACGGTGGCGTCGGTGGCGTTCAAGGGCAACAAGTCCTTTGAATCACCGGAGTTGCAGAATAAGATGGCGGCGGTGGCGATCGGGACGTTGTTTACCGAGGAGCGGTTCCGGGAGATGCTGCTGGCGCAGATCCGGCCGATTTATGAGACGAAGGGGCTGCTGCGGGTGTCGTTCCCGAAGATCACGGCGAAGCGGGCGGGGGACGTCGAGGGGCTCGATGTGGAGGTCGAGGTACTCGAGGGGCCGGAGTACTCGTTGGAGAAAGTCCAGCTGACCGGGGCGCCGGGGGCGGGGGAGTTGCTGAAGATCGCGGCCTTCAAGGAAGGCGAAGTGTTTAAGATTCAGGAGGTTACCGAGGGGTTGGAACGGCTGCGGGCGGCGCTGCGGTCGC
>CAYMTH010000683.1:0-1133 GCA_964393235.1 uncultured Solibacteraceae bacterium
TTCGCGGCGGGCGTTATAGATGGCGCGGGCGGCCTCGACCTCGGCGAGGGCGGCTTTGGCGGCGGCGCGGCGGGTGGCGGCGGCGGCGGCGCGGTCGGCGGTGGCGGCGGCGATGTTGCCTTCGTTGCGGTTGCGGACGGGGAGGTTGATCTGGACGCCGGCGATGACGGTATCGAAGCCGTTGGTGCGCTTGTAGCCGCCGAGGATTTCGGGGTCGGGGCGGGCGAGGGACTGCTGGACGCGGATCGGGGCGGCGGCCGGGCGGGGGGCTTCGTCGGGGGCGGCGAGGTCGGGGCGGGAGGCGGCCCAGTTTTCGGGGGCGGTGACGGTGGGGAGGGTTTCGAGGTTATCGGGGAAGGATTCGGCGGGGCGGTCGTCCTGGCCCATTTCGCGGAAGAGGCGGATGCGGGCGGAGACGGCGTCCTGTTCGGCGACGCGGAAGGCGGCGCGGAGGCGTTCGGATTCGAGTTCCATGCGGAGGAGGTCGACTTCGGCCATGGCGCCTTCGCGGACGCGGTCGCGGTGGTATTGGACGGTGAGGTCGAAGTTGCGGAGGCTTTCGCGGAAGGCTTCGCGGTATTGGGCGGCGCCGGCGGCGGCCCAGTAGGCGGCGGCGATGCGGCCGGCGATCTGCCAGCGGAGGGCGGCGCGGTCGGCTTCGGCGCGTTGGATATTGGTCTGGGCGGCTTCGGTGCGGAGGGTGCGTTTGTGGCCGGTTTCGACGACCTGGGAGAGGTAGAGGAAGGAGTCGGCGTCGCGCGGGTAGACGAAGCCGGGGCGGCCCCAGGCGCGGGAGTTTTCCGATTGGAGGAAGAGGCGGGGGTTGGGTTTGCGGGAGGCCTGGAGGCGTGCGCCTTCGGCGGAGTTAATGCGGGCGCCGGCGGCGTCGAGGAGTTGGTGGGAGCGGAGGCCTTCTTCGATGGCTTGCTGGAAGGTGAGCGCCCGGGCGGCGTTGCCTAGTCCAGCGAGCAAGAGCGGGATAAGGAGCAGGGAGCGCGTCTTCACTAGTGTTGGTAGCTTAGGCCATGGGAGGTAAATGGGAGATGAACGGGCGGAAGTGTTTCGCTCGCGGGAGGGCGTTGGGTTACGGGGGGAAGGGGATAGGTTCTTGCGCGGGGACACGCTAAAGCATG
>CAYMTH010000683.1:1143-3370 GCA_964393235.1 uncultured Solibacteraceae bacterium
CCCGGGAGGGGGGGGGGGGGGGGGGGGGAAGTGATTCGGTGGCGGGGGGCGCTGGGTTGCGGGGGAAATGCAAAAGCCCCGGCGGGTGGCCGGGGCTTTTGCGGGTTGGGTTGGAGCCGGGTTTAGAACTGGTTCCAGAGGTACTGGTTGTAGACCTCGTGGTGGAACTGGACTTCGGCGGGCTTGACGACCGTGCCGAGGAGGCGGGCGCAGCGGTCGGCGGAAGCCTGCTTGAGGTCGGCGTAGCGGCCCTTGACGTCGTCACCGAGCAGCTTGCCGGTCCATTCGGCGGCCTTGAAGTTGGCGAGGGCGTCGTAGATGTTGTCGGGCAGGTAGCGTTCGGCCTGGCGGAGGTTCTTCGCCTTGGCGATGTCGCCTTCGAGACCGGTCTTGAAGACCGAGTAGAGCACCATGTAGGGGTTGGCGTCGGGACCGACCGAGCGGACTTCGATACGGGAGCTCTTCTCGTTGCCGATCGGGATGCGGACCATCGAACCGCGGTCGACGGCGGAAGCCTTGATCTGGTTGGGGGCTTCGAAGTGCGGATCGAGACGGCGGTAGGCGTTGACCGAGGCGTTGAGGAGCAGGCAGATGTCGTTGCCGTGGGTGAGGATGCGGTCGACGAAGTTCCAGGCGAACTTCGAGATCTTTTCTTCGCCCTTGGGATCCCAGAAGAGGTTCTTGCCCTTCTTGGTGATCGAGACGTTGGTGTGCATGCCGGAGCCGTTGACGCCGACGACGGGCTTGGGCAGGAAGGAGGCGGTGAGGCCCATCTTCGTGGCGACCTGACGGCAGATCAGCTTATAGATCTGGATCTGGTCGGCAGCGGTGACGACGTCGCCGTAGGTGTAGTTGATTTCGAACTGGGAGGGGGCGACTTCGGGGTGATCCTTTTCGTTCTCGAAGCCCATGGCGCGCTGCACTTCGGCGACGGTGTCGATGAAGGTGCGGAGGGGGTCGCCGGGGAGGGAGTGGTAGTAGCCGCCGGTGTTGACGTATTCGAACTTACCGGTTTCGTGGAAGCGGCGTTCGGCGTCGGTGCCCTGGAAGAGGAAGCCTTCGATTTCGTTGGCGGCGTTCAGGACGTAGGATTCGGCTTCGTACTGAGCGGCGGCATAGCCCTTGAGGACGCCGCGGATGTCGCCGGAGTAGGCGGTGCCGTCCTTGTCGATGACTTCGCAGAAGACGAGGACCTTGCCGGAGCCGAAGATGTCGGCGGGGGCGTGGTAGAAGGCGGACCAGTCGATGCCGAGGCGGAGGTCGGATTCCTTCTGGGCGGTGAAGCCGCGGATGGAGGAGCCGTCGAACGTCAAGTTGTCCCAGCTCTTGAGCAGGAACTTCTTGTCGTAGTCGAGCATGTGGAGGCGGCCTTCGAGGTCGCTGAACAGGACGGTGACGGCCTTGATGCGCGTCTCGTCGGTGAGGTACTTCAGCCGCTCTTCCCGGATCTGATCGGCGGGAACGCGGTCCTTCCGCTGCTGCTTAATCGCAAGGTTTTTCTCTTCCAGCTCGGCGTAAGAGAGTTCCAAAAAGTCGCGCAAGTTGCTCAATTCAATCTCCTCAGGAAACGGGGTGGGAAGCGGCGGTGTGGCCGCCACTTTTCGATTATAGGCGCCGGGGGCGGCCGGATGCTCCTTTAGAAGGCGACTTTTTCAAACGTTTTTATTTATGGACCCTATTGGGAGTCCTGATGAGGGCCATTGGAGGTGGCGTGGAGGGTGCCGCGGGCGAGGCGGAGGCGGAGGGGGGTGCCGGGGGGCGCGGCGGCGGGGTCGTGGAGGAGAGAGCCGTCGGGGAGGGAGACGACGGCGAAGCCGCGTTCGAGGATCTGGAGGGGGTTGAGGGCGGCGAGGCGGGAGGAGGCGAGGGAGAGGCGGTTTTGGTTGGCGTCGAGGCGGCGGCGGAGGGCGGCGGCGAGGCGGGAATCGGAGTCGCGGAGCTGGAAGGAGGCGGACTGGAGGCGGAGGCGGAGGCGGAGGCGGCGGAGGCGGAGGTGGAGGGCTTCGTGGCGGGCGCGTGCTTGTTGGAGCTGGTCGCGGAGGGCGGAGCGGAGGGAGGCGTCGGCGTCGTCGAGGCGCTGGCCGGCGCGGAAGAGGCGGCGTTCGATGGTCATCTGGGCGCGCTGGGTGCCGAGGTCGGCGAGGCGGCGGGCGGCGCGGGAGAGGCGGAGGCGGATGGACTGGGCGATGCGGGATTCGGCGTTGCGGACCTGGTTGAAGACGGCTTC
>CAYMTH010000684.1:0-3367 GCA_964393235.1 uncultured Solibacteraceae bacterium
TGCGCTGGCCATCGGCGTGCACACCGACATCCTGTTCCCGCTGCAGCAGCAGGAACAGATCGCCGAAGGTTTCCGCGCTGGCGGCGTGGACAGCCGCTTCTTGCCTCTACCCTCGCCGCAAGGCCACGACGCCTTCCTCGTCGAGGTCGACGAACAGACTGAGCTCATCCGCGGCTTTCTCGCCCGCACCTTGAAAGAAGGAGAAAAGCGATGAGAGGGCAGCACGGGCCGCTCGTCCACGAACTCTTCGGCCGCGGCGATTACGGCCTTATCAGCGAGATCGTCGAGCCCGGTTCCTGCGTTCTCGATCTCGGCTGCGGCGAAGGCGAACTCCTCGCCTGGCTCGCCGACAACAAAAACGTCGATGCCCGCGGTGTCGAGATCAGCTCGGCCAAGCTCCAGAAGGCCATCGCCCGCGGCGTCTCCGCCTACCAGGGCGACATCGAAAGCTGCCTCGCCGACTATCCCGACAAGGCCTTCGACTACGTTCTCCTCAGCCAGACCCTGCAGGAAGTCCGCTATCCGCTCCAGGTGATGAAGGACATCCTCCGCGTCGGCAAACGCGCCATCGTGGCGTTCCCCAACTTCGGTCACTATTCGGTGCGCCTCGCCCACCTCTTCACCGGCCGCGCGCCCAAGACCAAGCTCTTCCCCTACGACTGGTACGACTCGCCCAATATCCACTTCCTCACCGTCGACGATTTCGAAATCCTCGCTGCCCGCCAGAGCTGGCAGATCGAGCGCCGCTACTTCCTCTCGGGCACCCGCGAAGTCAAGACGCTGCCGAACCTCCTCGCGCAGGTCGCCGTGTTTGTTGTCAGCGAGAGTTGATTCGCGATAGCGTAAGCGGGATGACCCGCCGCCAGTTCCTCGCCGCCTCGGCTGTCGCCACGGCCGCGCCCGCCGCCAGGCCGAATGTCCTGTTCATCTCGGTCGACGACATGAACGACTGGGTCGGCTGTCTCGGCGGCTACAACGGCGTCAAGACGCCCAATATCGATCGGCTGGCCCGCCGCGGCGTGCTCTTCTCGAACGCTCACTGCGCCTCGCCCCTCTGCAATCCCTCCCGCACCGCTCTGCTCACCGGCATGCGCCCGTCCACCACGGGCATGTACAACAACGACCAGTTCTGGCGCCCCAACCTGCCCGACGCCGTCACCATCCCCATGCACTTCAAGGCCAACGGCTACCGCGTCGCCGGCGCCGGCAAGGTCTTCCATCACACCTCCGGTAATAACCCGCCCGACCAGTGGGACGAGTTCCAGCTCCAGGTCTTCGACGATCCCTGGTATCGCCGCGCCGACTGGTACCCCTGGAACAAGCGCGTCCCCGCCCCGAAAGGCCACCCCTTCAACGGTCTCAACAACTTCCAGGGCGAGTTCGACTGGGGCGTCATCCCCGCCGAGGAGCGCGAGTACGGCGACCAGCGCGCCATCGATTTCGGCCTCAAATTCCTCGAAAAATCGCACGACAAGCCCTTCTTCCTCGCCGTCGGCCTGTGGCATCCCCACATCCCGATGTTCGCCCCGCAGAAGTACTTCGACATGTACCCGCCGGAGAAGGTCAAGATTCCCTACACGCCGCAGGGCGACCTTGACGACGTCCCCAAGGTCGGCCGTGATTTCGCCGCCGCGCGCCGCAACGAACATGACCGCATCGTCCGGGAAGGGAAGTGGCGCGACGCCGTCCGCGCCTACCTTGCCGCCATCACTTTTGCCGACGCCATGATCGGCCGTCTCCTTGACGGGCTCGAAAAGAGCCCCTACGGGAAAAACACCGTCGTCGTCTTCTGGTCCGACAACGGCTGGCACCTCGGCGAGAAGGACCACTGGCACAAGTCTACCCTCTGGCAGCGGTCCACTCACATCCCGCTGATCATTGCCGGCCCCGGCGCCCGCCACGCCGGCGTCGCCCGCAAACAGGCCGTCTCTCTGCTCGATCTCTACCCCACGCTCGTCGACCTCTGCGGCCTCCCCAAACGCGCCAACCTCGAAGGCCTCAGCCTGAAGCCGCTGCTCGAAAATCCCACCGCCACCCGCCCGCCCGCAGTCATCGACTTCATGCGCGGCAACCACGCCGTCCGCACCGACCGCTGGCGCTACATCCGCTACCACGACGGCACGGAAGAGCTTTACGACGAGGCCGCCGATCCCGAGGACTGGAAGAACCTCGCCGCCGACCCGAAATTCGAGGCCATAAAGTCGGGCCTGGCGCGTTGGATTCCAAAGACCGCCGCCCCGTCCAAGCCAGAACGGACGGCCTTCGATTTCGACTTCGCCACGTACACTTACAAGCGAAAATAGCCGCGCCGTGACCCCGGTCACGGCGGACCCGGTAGCCTTGGAGTAGCATCGAAGTATGCACGGGCACCACGCCGCTCGCAACTACGAGCACTCGCCGATGAACGTCTACTGGGAAATGACGCAGGCCTGCGCCCTCGCCTGCCGTCACTGCCGCGCCGAAGCCATGCCGGCCCCCGCGCCCAACGAACTCAGCACCGAAGAAGGCAAAGCCCTCCTCGCCCAGATCGCCGAGTTCGGCGAGCCCTATCCCCAGCTCATCCTCACCGGCGGTGATCCGCTCCTTCGGCCTGATCTCTTCGAGATCATCGATGAAGCCCGCCGGCTCGGTATCGGCGTTTCCATCACCCCAGCGGCCACGCCCGCTCTCACCCGCGAGATCCTCGTCAAGCTCATGGACCACGGCGTCGAAGGCCTCGGCCTCTCGCTTGACGCCTCCACCGCCGAGCGCCACGACGGCATTCGCGGAGTCCCCGGCACCTTCGATCGCACCCTGCAGGCCATTGCCTGGGCGACGGAGTTGAATCTCCCGCTTCAGGTCAACACCCTTTGCGCGGCCGAAACCGCCGACGACATACCCGCGCTCTACGAGCTCCTCAAACCCTACGGCGTCACCCGCTGGAGCCTCTTCTTCCTCATCTCCGTCGGCCGCGGCAAGGTACTCGAAGCCCTCGAGCCCGAGGCCGCCGAAAAGCTGATGGCGTGGATCTACGAAACCTCCCGCAACGCGCCCTTCATCGTCGCCACCACGGAGGCGCCCTCCTACCGCCGCGTCGCCATCGAGCGCATGCGTGAAGACGGCCTTCACGGCGATCAGATCAAGCGCTCCGGCGTCGGCCGCGGCTTCGGCATCCGCGACGGACACGGCATCGTCTTCGTCTCCTGCACCGGCGAAATCTGCCCCGCCGGCTTCCTCCCCCTCGCCGCCGGCAACGTCCGCAAGGACCGCCTCGCGCAGGTCTACCAGAGTTCCGATCTCTTCAAACAACTCCACGACCCCAGCCAGTTCGAAGGCCACTGCGGCGTCTGCGAGTTCCGCGCCCTCTGTGGCGGTTCCCGCGCCCGCG
>CAYMTH010000685.1:0-257 GCA_964393235.1 uncultured Solibacteraceae bacterium
CGCGCATACTCATACAGGAACGACCCGCTATTCGAATAGTTTGTCTCCTCCGCCGCCCGCCCCGTAAAAAACTGGTCCCACTCCGGCACATAGTGCACATACGGGTCCGGGAAAAACAGCTTCTGCGGTCGCCACGTCCGGATCAGCACTGTCATCTGGTTCCGCAGTTCGTTGCTCGAAACCTGCCCCAGCTCCCCGCTCTTGTGGTTCAGCGAGAAAACCTCCGTCACCCCCAGCGCCTTTGCCGCCCGCGCCGC
>CAYMTH010000685.1:267-3367 GCA_964393235.1 uncultured Solibacteraceae bacterium
TCTCCAGCCAACCCTCGACGCCAAGGCCCAAAAAGCGCGCCAACCGAACCAGACCGTGGCGTCGCCCGTGCGGACAAGCCTCCCCTCAAACCCGTCCACGATGGAACCTCCGCGTGCCGCCCCTCTCCCACGACACCGGCCGTCGCCCGGACAAGACCGAGACGGTCTTGCTACCTCCCCCCGCTCCCCGCTCGCGTGCTTCAGCGACGCACCCTCCGTTACCGCCAGCGCCTTCGCCGCCCGCGCCGCGTCCCCCTCGCTCGCCAGCCGCGTCTCCGCCGGCCCCAGCCCCACCGAGTTCTTCTCGTCGTTGCCCACCTGGATCACATAAACCTTGTAACCCTCATCCACTAACTTCGCCACCGTTCCGCCCACCGCCCGCACATAGTCCGCCCCGCCCGCCGACACCACCACTGCCGACTGCCCCATCGCCGCGTAACTCAGCAACAAACTAACGCAGATATTTCGCCGGTATCCCATATTCAATCCCCGCATGCCGGAACTCCTCCGCCATTGCATAATTCGATCCCCCCGCGCTCAACTCCGCCAGCCCCCGCAGATTCTCCTCCGCCAGTTTCTCCGCCGCCGCGTCGTCGAGCCGCTCCAATAGCGCCACCCGTTTCCCCGCCGCCGCCAGCCGCTCTTTCAGCCGCTCCGCCCGCGCCCGGTTCACCGTCTTCATCTCCCGCGCCGCCGTCAGCTTCTTCGCAAACCACGGCCCGATGTCCACCCGCGCCGGCTGCGGGACGAACGTCGCCCCCGCCTCCGGCTCCCGCCGCCGCGGATCCACCGGCGGCGCGTAGTAATAAACTTCCGGAACGAGGTAAGTCCCCGCGCCCGCCGCCGGCAGGTAATTCCCGAACCGCGCCCCGTGCCAGGCGTCCTCCGCCGCCGCTCCCGCATAGTAACTGTCCAGGTTCCGGTCGTGCTCCGTATGCGCGTTCGGAATCACCAGCACCGTCGGCCGCTGTTGCCGGATCAGCAATATCAACCGGTCCCGCATCGTCGTATGCGGCACGTTCCGTAACTCCCCGCTCGCATACCCGAGCGAAAGCACCTCCCCGATCCCCAGCGCCCGCGCCGCCGCCTCGCCTTCCACCCGGTTCCGCCACGCCGCCTCTTCCGGCGTGATCCCCCAACCCTCCGTCCGGTCATCGCCCACCCGCACCAGCACGCCCTTCGCCCCCTCCGCGATCTTCCGCGCCACCAGCCCCCCGCAGCACTCCAGCCACCGAGCGTCCGCCGCCACGACCATCACCTTCGAAGCCGCCGCCCCCGCCGCCAGCCCCGCCGCGCCCGCCTGCAAAAACAGCCGCCGCCTCATTTCGCGTTCCTCTCGATGAATTTCCGCAGCCCGGGCACGTCGTACCACTCGTCCATGTAGTAGTAATCCTCCGCGTACTTCACCCCCGCCTGCTTCCCGATATCCCGCGAGATCCAGTTCATCCACCAGTGCATCAGCAGATCGGAAGCCGCGTCGTCGTCCACCGCCGCCAGTTCCGGCACCGTCTTCCCCTCCGCGGCCAGCGCCGTCAGATACGTCTTCTTCGCCCCCGGGTTGTGATACACGTTCCGGTGCGCCGCGATGGCGAGCTCCTTCTTCCGTTCCTGGCTCTCGTTCAACCCCATCGCCACGTTCGACCGCTGTCCCAATCCCCAGTCCAGCCGACCCTTCCCATAAAAATGCCGCGCCGCGTGCGGCCGCACCCCCATCGCGAAATGCTCCGGATGCACGTTCGCGTCCCCCGCCATCCAGTACGCCTCCACCAGCGCCCGCCCCACGTTCCGGTGGTCCGGGTTCTTCTGGTAGTGCTCCCACGGGTTATGCCCCAGCACGACGTCCGGCTTGTACTTCCGGATCAGGAAAATCAGCTGCTCCCGCAGTTCATTCAGCGGAATCGGATTCATGAAATCGTTCCGCCAGTTCAGGCTCACCACCTCGTGTACGCCCAGGTGCCGCAGCCCCTCCCGCGCCTCGCGCAGGTTCACCATGTCGTTCTTCGCGTACCCGTTATTCCCGTCTTTCTCATCGTTCGACGCCCGGACGTAAACCCCCGTGTACCCGTTCTCGATGAACCGCGCAATCAGCCCGCCCATCCCGTAATCCGTCGTGTGGTCGTCGTGGTGTGGCTGCGCGATCAGCACCACTTTCCCCTTCGGCAACTCCCCCAGCGGCAGCGTCTGCCCCATCGCTCCTACCGTGACAATCCACAACAGCCATTTGCGCATTGGTTTCCGGCAGTATACACAAACAAGATATGTTTCTGTGGTTCATCCTCCTCTCCCTTCCCCTCGCCGCCGCGACCCACACCGTCGTCGCCGAAACCTATCACCACACCTTCTCCGCCGCCCACCCCGTCCTGCTCCGCCTCCAGCCCGGTGACACCGTCGTCACCAAAACCGTCGATTCCGCCGGCTTCGACTACCAGAACATCCGCCGCACCAAGACCCACGGCAACCCCCTCACCGGCCCCTTCTTCGTCGAAGGCGCCGAGCCCGGCGACGCCCTCGCCGTCCACATCGTCGCCCTCTCCACCAACCGCCTCCACGGCTACACCGGCCGCTCCGTCGGCGTCCGCGACCTCCCCGCCGCCCTCGAAGCCCCCCAGCCCGATCCCGACGCCGTCATCAAAGGCTACAACTACCTCGTCCCCTGGGTCATCGATCCCCGCTCCCGCACCGCCTTTCCCAAATCGAACCCGGCCAACCTGAAGTTCCCCCTCGCCCCCATGCTCGGCTGCATCGGCGTCGCCCCCCAAGGCGACTTCTCCCCCCGCTCCGGCCCCGCCGGCTACTGGGGCGGCAATAGCGATTACAACCGCGTCCGCCCCGGCGCCACCGTCCTCCTCCCCGTCCACCACCCCGGTGGGCTCCTATTCTTCGGCGACGGCCACGCCCTTCAGGGCGACGGCGAAGCCATCGGCTCCGGCGTCGAAACCTCCCTCGACGTCACCGTCGACGGCGTCACGCATCAGGTGCCGCGCCCCTTCATCGTGCTCGCCACCCAGAACCCCATCGAGATGGACGGCACCTTCCCGCTGCCCGAGGCACAGCTCGACCGCTTCCTCATGTCCGTCTCGATTGGCTATCCCGACCTCGA
>CAYMTH010000686.1:0-3360 GCA_964393235.1 uncultured Solibacteraceae bacterium
GGCAAGGACGTCTACGTCGAAAAGCCCGTCTCGCACAACATCCACGAGGGAGCGGTGATGGTGGCGGCGGCGCGGCGGCACGGGCGCATCGTGCAGACGGGAACGCAACTGCCGTCGCTGCCGGTGACGAAACGGTTCGACGCCTACTGCAAATCCGGCAAGCTGGGTCGCGTGGTGATGGCCAAGGTCTGGAACGCGCAACTGCGGCGCAACATCGGGCGGAAGGCCGATGAGCCGGTGCCGGCGGGGCTGGATTACGACATCTGGACGGGACCGCTTCCGCTGCTGCCGTTCAACCGGAATCGCTTCCACTCGACGGTGAACTGGCACTGGCACTACGGGTGCGGGGACATCGGGAATGACGGCGTGCACGAGCTCGATATCGCGCGGCGCGCGCTGGGCGTGGGGCTGCCGGCGGCGGTAAGCGGGATGGGCAAGAAGCTCTACTTCGACGACGACCAGCAGACGCCCGACACGATGAACATCACCTCCGACTACGGCGACAAGGTGATCCAATACGAGCAGCGGCTGTGGAACCCGTACGGGCTCGAGGGCTGCGACAACGGCGTGGCGGTGTACGGCGACCGCGCGGTGGCGCAGTTCGGCCATTTCCGGGGCAAGGAGTGGGGTTTCCGCGTGTTCGACGAGAAGAACAACCTGGTGCACGAAGACCAGCACGAGGGCGGCAGCATCGACGCGCCGCACGCGCGGGATTTCGTGGACAGCGTGAAATCGCGGCGGCGGCCGATGGTGGAGATCGAAGAGGGACACCTGTCGACGGCGCTGGCGCACCTTGGCAACATCGTGGCGCGGACGGGCCGGGCGATCCGGTACGACGCGGCGAAGGAACAGGTTGTGGGAGATCCGGAAGGGCAGAAGCTGGTGCGGCGCGAGTACCGCGCGCACTGGTCGACGCCGAAAGGTTGAGCTTATGTTGCGACGGGAATTTGCAGGGATACTGGCCGCGGGCGCGGCGGCGGCGCAGGCGCCGGGGCTGGAGGTGGCGCTGCTGACGCACGCCGACGGACCGCACCTGAGCGCGTACCTGGAGGGACTGGCGCTGGCGCCCGAAGTGGGCGCGGTCTATCTGGCCGATGCCGGCGCCGAGGCCCCCGCGCGCAAGGCGCTGGGCGCGAAGCTGGCGGGCGTATTCAAGACGCCCAAAGAACTGCTGGCCGCGAAGAAACCGAAGCTGGCGTTGATCCCGATGGAGGCGCGGCTGGCCCCACCGGTGGTGGCGGCGGCGCTCGACGCGGGCTGCCATGTGATGGCCGAGAAGCCGGCGTGCGTCCGCGCCGAAGACTTCGCCCCGCTGGCCGCGAAGGCCAATGCGCGGAAGCAGTTCCTGATGCTCGCCTTCGCCAACCGCATCGACCCGCTGTTTCTCGAAGCCCGGCGGTTGATGCAGGCCGGCACGTTCGGCAAGCTCTACGGCATGGAGATGCACCTGATCGCCGATCAGACGCGCCTGACGCGGCCGGCGTACCACAAGACCTGGACGGCGTCGAAGGCGCGGGCGGGCGGCGGGCATCTGATCTGGCTGGGCATCCACTGGCTGGACCTGGCGATGTACATTACGGGCGCGCCGATCGCGAAGATCGCCGGCTTCACGGCGAACGTCGGTGGGCAGCCGATCGATACGGAAGACGCAGCGGCGGTGACGTTCCAGTTCGCGGGCGGGGCGCTGGGCACGCTGACGTCGGGCTACTACATCGACCGCGGCAAGCAGTCCCACTTCAAGTTCTGGGGCGAGAAGGGGTGGATGGAACTGCGGCAGGACGACCCGGCGAGCACGCTGGTGTGGCAGGTGCACGGCGGTCCGGTGCAGAAGGCGAAGCCCGCCGGCCCGAGCGGCTACACGCCGTGGGTGCGGCATTCGGTGCGCGCCGCGTTAGGGCTGGAGAAACCCGTCCTGACCGCCGACGAGAGCCTGCGCGCGCTGAAAACCGTGTTCGCCGGCTACGCGGCCGCCGAACACGGGCAATCGCGAACGGTTTAGTCGGCCGCGGGGCGGCGGGCCGGACGGGCGATCAAGTCGCGCGTCGAGAGCTGCGGATCCGACGCCACGCGGAAGAAGTTGATCATCATTTCTTCCCACGTCTGCTCGCCCCAGCGAACCTCGACTTTGGGGTCGGGATTGTACTTGTTATTGGGCGAATTGTCGTAGAAGTTGAGGCCCTCGATCCGCGTCCCCTTGGGCAGCAGCTTGCCCGGCGGCACGTCGTACTTCAACTGCCAGTTGAAGTCCCATTTGATCGACAGCAGCTTCTCCTCTTCTCCCGACGGGTAAACGGCCTTCATCTCGGCCGACTTCCCGCGCGCGTGCATGTGCGGCTGCATGTCGACGAGTTCGACGTCGGCGGCGAGCGTGAGCGCGGCCTTCACCGGGAAGTTGTCGGCGCCCGGCGGGATGACGAACCGCCCGTTCTGCACCTGCAGCATGTGGACCCGCTTCTTCGGCGGCTCCTTGGCGAAGACGAAGCCGATCTTGGAACGGTCGCGCACGGCCTTGCCGGTGGTCGTATAGTGCATCTGGAAGATCACATCGCTGCCGGCCTTGAGCAGCAGGGCATGGCCGGGTTCGAGGATCATCGGACGCATGCCGGGTGCGTAGCCGGCCAGGAAGCCGCTCGGGCTGTCCTGCCCGCCCGACGGGGGGATGAACGCCTTGCGAACCGGAGCGTCGGCGAGCCACTTCGATCCGGGTTCGCGGATGAAGGCGATGATGTGATGGACCTGCGCGCGCGCCTCGTCGCCGGGGCGGGCTTCGGCCATCGTGACCCACTTATCCTCGGTGAGGCCGGTGGGCATGATGTAGTAAACGTACTCGACGGTGCCTTTGGCGGGCACGTCGTACGGCTCGGGCATTTCGATGACGACGTCCGGGGTCGGGATCTGCCAGCCATTGGTGAAGGTGGGGTTGGGCCGGGCATCGGCGGGCTTGCCTTCGGGGGCGCCCTGGTCGGCCCAGGCTTTGATGGTGGCGACTTCGGCCGCGTTCAGCGACCAGTCGTTGGTGAACTTGCCGATGTGCGGGTCGGCGAACCACGGCGGCATGCGCTTGGCGAGCACGGCCTCGCGCATGGCTTTGGCCCAGGGACGGGCCTCCTTATAGCTCAACAGGGAGAAAGGCGCGGCTTCGCCGGGGCGGTGGCACCCCTGGCATTTCGCCTGGAGAACGGGCAGAACATCTTTTTGGAAGGTAACCTGGCCCGGTTTGCCGGTGGTTGCGGCAAAACCGATGGCCGAAACAATAAAGGAGGTCAAGACCAAACGCATACTCTCAGGCTAGCGCATCATCCATCGAGGCCGATCATGCGCCCGTTCGCGTCGACGTCCAGATGCAGCGCGGCCGGCGTC
>CAYMTH010000687.1:0-3357 GCA_964393235.1 uncultured Solibacteraceae bacterium
ATGGTACTGCACGCGCGAGTGTGTGGGAGAGTAGGAAGTCGCCCAAATTAATTCTCACAACGCCCCGGCAACCCCGGGGCGTTTCGCTTTTTCGGCGGCTTCGCTACCCTTGGGATAGTGACCCATTTCTCCCGGGACATCGCGAGCGCCGCGGTCGCTCTAATCGGAATCGCCGGGCATCTTTACCTCAGGTACGGAACCGCCCACCCCCACGAGTTGGCGGGCTACCCGCTGCTCGCCGCGATCGCCGTTGGGGGCGCGCCCCAGGTCTGGGCCGTGCTCCGGCGCGTCTTCTCCGGCCGGTTCGACGCCGACGTCCTGGCGACGGTCTCGATCGTGACCTCGGTCATCCTGGGCGAGTACCTGGCCGGCGCGATCATCGTCCTCATGCTGGCCGGCGGAACGGCGCTCGAGCAGTACGCCACCGGCAAGGCCTCCTCGGTTCTCGACGCGCTGGCCAGCCGGATGCCGCGGACCGCTCACCGCGTCCGGGGCGAAGGGACGGAGGACATCGCGGTCGACCAGATCCGCCCGGGCGACCGGCTGGTCGTCTTCCCGCACGAGACCTGCCCCATCGACGGTACCGTCGTCGCCGGCCACGGCACCATGAACGAGGCCTACCTGACGGGCGAGCCCTATCTCCTCGCGAAGTCGGTCGGGGCGCCGGTGCTCTCGGGCGCCATGAACGGCGAGACAGCGCTCACCATCGAGGCGTCCAAGCCCGCCGTCGACTCCCGCTACGCCCAGATCATGCGCGTCGTGCGTGAGACCGAAACCAACCAGCCCGCCATGCGCCGGCTGGCCGAGCGGCTCGGCGCGTGGTACACGCCGCTCTCGCTCGTCATCGCCGTTGCGGCTTGGGCCGGCAGCGGGGATCCGGGGCGGTTCCTCGCCGTCATCGTCGTGGCGACGCCGTGCCCCTTGCTCATCGGTATCCCGGTCGCGGTGATCGGGGCGATTTCGCTCGCCGCCAAGAACGGTATCCTGATCCGCAAGGCTGCCGCGCTCGAGGATATCGACCGCTGCCGGGTCTTCGTCTTCGATAAGACCGGCACGCTGACCTACGGCCGGCCTACCGTTTCCGACGTCGTGACCGCGCCCGATGTCCCTCGCGAGCGGGTGCTGCGCCTGGTCGGCAGCATGGAAGCGTACTCCCGCCACCCGCTGGCGGCCGCGATCGTTAAGGCGGCCGAGGGGCTGGCGCCGGTCGAAGTCTCCGAGATACACGAGCACCCGGGGCAGGGGTTGCTCGCCGTGGCCGATGGCCAGCGGGTCGAGGTGACCGGGCGCAAGCAAGCGCTCGCGCGCGGGATGGACCTACCCGAGGAGACCGCCGGCCTCGAATGCGTGGTCGCCATCGACGGCCGGTTCGCGGCGCTCATTCGGTTCCGCGACGTACCCCGGCACGATGCGCCGGACTTCGTCCGGCATCTCGGCACACGGCACGGCGGAACGCGCGTGGTGCTGCTCTCGGGCGACCGGGAGAGCGAGGTCCGTTATCTGGCCGAGCTGGCCGGCATCCGCGAAGTTCTCTACGGGCAGAGCCCGGAGGAGAAGGTTCGCTTCGTCAGCGATATCGCCCGCGAGGGGCCGGTGCTGTACGTCGGCGACGGGATCAACGACGCACCGGCGCTGCTGGCCGCGACGGTGGGCATCGCGCTCGGCGACCGGGGCGAGATTGCGGTGCAGGCGGCCGACGCGGCGATCCTCGAGCCGTCGCTCCGCCGGGTGGACCAGTTGATCCATATCGGACGCCGGATGCGGGCGATCGCGATGCAGAGCGCCATCGGGGGCATGGCGCTGAGCGCGATCTGCATGGCCGCGGCGGCCGCCGGGCTGCTGACGCCGTCGGCCGGGGCGCTGGCCCAGGAGGCCATCGACGTCGCCGCCGTCCTCAACGCCCTGCGGGTCGGGATCGGCGGCGACGAGATGACCGACTACTAGAAGATGAACTTCGCGGTCAGCTGCACCCGCCGCGGGTAGTTCGCCTGGTTGTTGGCCCGGATCTGGCCGAACAGCGCGTTGCGCGGGTCGGTGTTCGGGGCGGGGAGCTGGGCCCGGTTCATCGAATTCAAGAACTCGGCCCTGAACTGGAAGTTGTAGCGCTCCCTGACGCGGGTGTTCTTGATGAGCGAGGCGTCCCAGTTGTTGGCGCCGTCGGCGCGGAGGAAGCCGAAGCGAAGCGGGAAGTACCGGAGGTTGCTCTGCAGTTGGTCCTGCAGGAAACCGGCGCCGGTATTGAACCACTGCTCGCGGGTCGGGCTGGCCTTCTTCACGCCGTTGATATCGCCGATGAAGGCGATGTTGCCGAAGTTGATCGGCGCGCCGGACTGCATCGTGTAGATGGCGGAGAGCTGCCAGCCGCCGATGATGCCGTTGGCGATCGGGTTGACGCCGCCGCCGAAACGCTTGCCCTTGCCGAACGGCAGTTCCCAGATCCCGCTGGCCACGAAGCGGTGCGGCACGTCGAAGTCGGAAATCGTCTCAATCGGGCGGGCGTCGGCGGCGTTCAAGTACGACGTCGCCTCCATGAACTTCGAGAAGGTATAGTTGCCTTGCAGGGTGAAGCCCTTCGCGAAGCGGCGCTCCATCTGCACCTGCAGGGAGTGGTACCAGCTGTAGCCCTGATTGGTCGTCGTGGTGAGCGAGCCGAACTGGGGCACGGGGCGCAGGAGCGAGGAGCGGGAGCGGGTGGTGGCCGCGTTAAGGTTCGGGGCGGCGGCGCCAACGAGGCCGCGGAAGGGGTTGGTCAGGTTCCCGGACAGGTAGTTGTTCGTGGCCACCATGGCGGCGGTGCGGGTGAGATCCTTGCTCAGGAAAGCGTTGGAGATGGCGTTGAGGTCGCGGTTGGTTTCGATACGGGTGCCGCGGTTGCCGACGTAGCCGATCTCGACGAGGAAGCCGCCCCGGAGCGACTGCTGGATGCCGAGCTGCCAGCGCTGCATGTAGGGCACGCCGGGGGCGTCGTTGAAGAATGTCAGGCCCGTATCGATGCCCGTTTCGGCCCCGAGGCCGGCGCCGAGGATCGGGAAGAGCTGCCCGCTGGGGAGCGGATTGGCCAGAGTGACGGCGGGGGTGAGGAAGCCGTCGTTGCTGATCTGGAAGTCGGTCTGCCGGCTGAAGCCGGTCTGGACCACGTCGCTGCGGCGCTGGCCGAGGAAGCCGTTGAAGATGCCGTAACCGCCGCGCACCACGGTATTGGCGCGGGCCTGATAGGCGAAGCCGAGGCGCGGCATCAGGTTGAACTTGGGCGTGGCATAGAGGCCGGTTGCCTGGCCGTTGACGCCGGCGAAGGTCAGGCCGCCGCGCGGGATGAAGGTCGAGGCGGGGCGCTCGGTGACGGGATTGGCGGCGTAG
>CAYMTH010000688.1:0-3355 GCA_964393235.1 uncultured Solibacteraceae bacterium
AAACCCTCGCCCGTCCCCGCCGAACCCGCGCCCGCGCCGGCGTCCGCCCCGGTCGCCGCGTCCGCGCCGCCGCCCCCGGCCCCGGTCGCCCGGGTCATTGAAGTCCCCGACGATACGCCGGTCCCGCTGTCCCTGCAGACGGACATCCCGGCCGACGCCGAGCCCGGGCTCCCGCTCGAGTTCAAGGTGACGGACGACGTGAAAGTCGGTGCCGAGACGGTAATCCAGGCCGGCGCGAAAGCGGTTGGCGAGTTTGCCTCCCGCGAGAAGAAGAAGCAGTTCCTGGTAGTCGGCAAGGGCACGAAGGTGATGGTGCAATTGAAGACGGTGGAAGGTCTGAACGGAGCGAAGCTAAAGCTGCGCGATGCTGCCCGTCAGATCGAGACCCCGGGTCTGAAGTCGAAGACGATCGCGGTAGCGAAGAGCGCGCCGCTGGCGGCCCGCACCAAAGACCGCCAGGCCGTCCACCCCAAACCCTAAAAAATGGCGCCTGCCGCGAGTGTCCCCATTTTTCGCGGCCACTTTTCCACAGAAATCCACAGCTTTTCCACACTACCTGGAAGCCAGATAATTCCGTCCCCGTCTTACGGATTCCCTCTCCCCATCGGCGGCAGAAAATCCGGCCCCTCCCCGCTCGCCCCCGCCACTTCCCCCACATTCAGCAGCGTCCCGATCGAGATATAAGTCCCGATCACCGCCGTCAAGTCCACCACGTTCTTCTCCCCCAGCGCCACCTTCGCCCGCCGGAACGTCGCGTCCGACACGAAATGCTTCCGGCACAACTCCGTCGCAAAGTCGTACACCACCGCCTCATCCGCCGTCATCTTCCCCGGCCGCTTCCCCACCCGCAGATCCGCCAGCAACCCCGCCGCCACCCCCTCCTTCAACGCAATCGGATAATGCGCATACCACTCGAACTGCACCGACCACTCCCGCGCCACCACCAGAATCGCCAGCTCCATCAACCCCTTCGGCAACCCCGTCTTCCACCGGAAGTAGTTGTAAACCTCCAGCAGATGCACCGACATCTCCGGGCTCCGCAGCATAATGTTCCACGGCCCGCCCAACCCCGTC
The DNA here is from genome assembly GCA_964393235.1 of uncultured Solibacteraceae bacterium. GTDB lineage: Bacteria > Acidobacteriota > Terriglobia > Bryobacterales > Bryobacteraceae. The sequence continues at coordinate 1,075 of CAYMTH010000688.1, forward strand.
CGCGTCTCTTTCAAAAACCGCTCCGCCAGCGCCCGCTCCGCCCCGGAAGTCTCCTCCAAAGTCCGCTGCGGAAAGCGCGCCTGCCCCCACAGCACCGCCCCGCACAACGCCACCGCCACCGCCTTCATTTCGTCACCGCCCCGTACAGCCGCTCCAGAAACCCGTCGATCGCCCCACCCTCGATCCACCGCAGCACCACCACCAGGTCCCGCTCCGGATCGCAGTAAATCAGGTTCGTCCCGTTCCCCACATGCCCGTACGCCGTCTCCGGCGCACTCGGCCACCGCTTCTTCCCCGTGTTCAAATACCAGTTCATGAACCCGTAATCGGTCTGCACCGGCGTCGGCGTCCGCGCCTGTTTGATCCACTCTGCCGCCATCAGCCGCTTCCCCTTCCAGACCCCGTTCCGCGCCGTCAACAGCCCGAACCGCGCCTGGTCCCGCGCCGTAATCCACATCCCCCCGCCCCAGTGCGCCCCGCCCGCCACCGACTGCATCTTCAGCCCGTCGATCTCCACCCACGAGTTCTCATACCCGTGCCACCGCCACGTGTTCGACGCCCCGATCGGGTCCATGATCATCTCCTTCAGAACCCCCGGCAGCGGCCGCCGCCACACCTGCAGCGCCGCATACGCCAGCAGATTCACCCGCACGTCGTTGTACTTCCAGCTCGTCCCCGGCTCGTTGTGCTTCCGCCGCCGGTACTCGTCCACCTTCGCCCCCGCCGGCGGCCGGTCGGCCCAGTCCGGCTTGCCCCACAACGTCCCCTCCCAGTCGCTCGTCTGCCGCAACAGATGGTCCCAGGTAATCTTGGAATTAAGCGGCCCCTCGAACTCCCCCGTCGTCACATACTTCCGCACCGGATCGTGTACGGACTCAATCAGCCCCCGCTCCACCGCCAGCCCGACGGTCGTCGAAACAAAACTCTTCGTCACGCTGAACGTCAGGTCCACCCGCTCCGGCTCGCCCCACTCGGCGACGATATACCCGTCTTTGACGACAATCCCCGTCATCTCCCCGCGCGGTTGGAACGGCCCCAGCGGCTCCCCGTACATCTCCCGCCCGAACGAGTAGTCGTGCGCCAGCCGCAGGTCCCGCGGCGTCTTCGCCTCGTGCGCCTTCGCCCACGCAATCGCCTCCGCCAGCCTCCCCGCGTCGAACCCCGACGCCCGCTTCTCCCATTGCCCGTGCGGGCCCGGATAATAGCTCTGCGCGGCCAAAGCCAGCGTCAAAAACGGCAGCCATCGAATCATCCCGAAAGCCTATCAGAATCGATGTAAGCTAAGGCCATGCGCGAAATGTCGGCCCTCGACCGCCTCTCCTCCACCACGCACCTCACCGCCCACCAGGCCGTGGTCATCAAGCAGACCTACATGCTCTTCGGTCTCTCGGTCCTCTCCGCCATGGCCGGCGGCGCCATCGGCTCCGGCTCCCAAACCCTCGCCCGCTTCTTCTCCGGCTGGATCGGCTGGATCGTCGCCATGGTCGCCCTCAACGCCATCCCCTACATGGCCATGGCCGTCCGCCACAACCCCGCCCTCGGCGTCCTCGCCCTCTTCGCCAACGGCTTCCTCTCCGGCATCATCCTCTCGCCGATTCTCTTCTACGCCGCCCTCGTCGCCCCGTCGATGATCGCCGCCGCCCTCGCCATCACCTTCGTCGTCTTCCTCGCCATCACCGCCTACATCTTCTTCTCCGGCCGCACGTTCTCCGCCCCCCGCGGCCTCATGTTCGGCATGTTCGCCGCCATCATGGCCGCCGTCATCCTGAACAGCTTCCTCCACATCGGCATCGTCGGCATCCTCATCTCGGCCGGCATCGGCATCATGGGCGTCATCTCGCTCGTCAGTTCCACCTCCGGCGTGCTCAACAGCCCCGATTCCGACAGCCCCGTCCCCGGCGCCCTCGCCCTCTTCGCCGGCGTGTTCAATATCTTCGTGGCCGTGCTCAACCTCCTCCTCCGCCTCGCCGGCGGCGGTGGCCGCAATGACGACTAGGCTGTTCCTCCTCGCGGCGCTCTCCCTTGCCGCGCAACCCGACGCCGCCCGCCGTGTCCTCGACGCGAAGTGCGTCGCCTGCCACGGCGCCACCGGCATGAGCGGCCTCGACCTCCGCACCCACGCGGCAGCCCTCAAAGGCGGCAAGCGCGGCCCCGCCGTCACCCCCGGCGACGCGAATGCCAGCCTGCTCTACCAGGCCGCCGCCCGCCAGGGCGAACTCAAAATGCCCCCCGGCAAAGGCGCTCTCGCCCCCTCCGAACTCGCCGTCCTCAAGTCCTGGAT
>CAYMTH010000689.1:0-3352 GCA_964393235.1 uncultured Solibacteraceae bacterium
GTTACGGACGGTCCGGTAGGCGGCGACAGGGAAGGCCGAGGTCGCCAGCTGCTTGAAGCCCTTGGCTTCGACGCGGAGTTGATAGTCCCCGGGCAGGACGTTGGGGAAGAGGTAGACGCCGGCGTCGTTGGAGGTCGACTTCGTTTCGACGTTGGTGGCGGTGTTCTTCAGGCGGACGGCGGCGTTGGGTACGGTGGAGCCTGTCGGGTCGATGACGAGGCCGGTGACGGTGCCGAGGGGGGATTGCGCGAATAGTGCGCTGGAAAATAGGGCGGCAAGCCCGAGAAGCAAACGGTGCATTACCGCCTATTTTCGCATGCAGGCTACACCTGTTGATAGGACGCGGCCGGCAGCGCGCGTTCGTCGTTGCGGGCCATGACGATCCAGCAGATGGGGTAGAGCAGCAGCGGGATGCCGGTGGCGAAGGTGACGCCGACCCAGATGAGGCGCATGATAGTCGGGTCGAGGTTGAAATAGTTGGCGAACCCGGAGCAGACGCCGGCGATGCGGCGGTTGAACATATCGCGCTCGAGGCGCTTCGGCGGGCGGGGCGGGCCCTGGGGGACGGCGTTCCACTGGAACTGGCCGTCGGCGGAGGGTTTGCCGCAACGGGCGCAGTAGCGGTGTTCGTCATTCATGGAGAAGCCGCAGGCGGTGCAGAACATGGGGTGAGGTGAACTCCTTCTGTTTGTTTCTTACGAAAACCGAAACGAAAATGTTCCGGCGGCATCTTGAGTAAAATAAGCCGGAAGGGAGACGCGACACGAGATGCTGATTCGAGTGCCTGAGGGATGGGAGATCCCCGAGCGGGAAGCGACGCCGGAGTCGGTTTATTGGAACCGCCGTTCGATTTTGAAGGCCGCCGGATTGCTGGCGGCGCCGTCGCTGGCCGCGCAGGGCAAATCGCTCTATCCGGCGAAGAAGAACAGCGAGTTCGACGTCTCCGCGCCGCCGTTGACCCCGGAATGGGCTGCGGCCGGCTATAACAACTACTACGAGTTCGATCCCTACGGCAAAGAGACCGTCAAGGGGCTGGTCGACCGGTTCACGATTTCGCCGTGGAAGATCCAGGTGACCGGTTTGGTGAAGGAGCCGGTGACGCTCGATCTCGACGACCTGCTGAAGAAGATCCCGCTCGAGGAGCGCGTCTACCGCTTCCGGTGCGTGGAGCGGTGGTCGATGGTGGTGCCGTGGAGCGGCTTCCCGCTGTCGGCGCTGATCAAGATGGTGGAGCCGAAAGCGAACGCGAAGTACGTGCGGTTCCTGACGGTGAGCCGTCCGAACGAAATGCCGGGCATGGCGAAGGCGCCGTACCCGTGGCCGTACTTCGAAGGCCTGCGCATGGACGAGGCGATGCACCCGTTGACCTTCATGGTGACCGGGCTCTATGGCAAGCCGGTGCCGAAGCAGAACGGCGCGCCCGTGCGGCTGATGGTGCCGTGGAAGTATGGCTACAAGAGCCCCAAATCGATCGCCAAAATCGAGTTCACCGAGAAGGAGCCGCCGATCTTCTGGAACCGGCTGCAGCCCTCCGAGTACGGCTTCTATTCGAACGTCGAGCCGAAGAAGCCGCACCCGCGCTGGTCACAGGCCTACGAACAGGTGATCCCGACGATGGAGCGCCGGCCGACCCTGCAGTACAACGGCTACGAGAAGTGGGTGGCCGGCCTGTACAACGGGAAAGAGTTCTAAGCCTTCCACTTGTAGAAGTAGAACAGCAGGTTCTTCTTGCCCGCCTTGATGCCGTGTTCCTTATTCGCGGCGCAGTACATCATCGAGCCGGGACCCACCTGATACTTCTTGCCGTCGACCAGGAGTTCGCCGGTGCCTTCCGTAATCACCATGAATTCCTCTTCCGGATGGGCGTGCGGCGGGTGCGGTTCCTGGCCGGCGTAGAGCAGCAGGCTGCCGGCTGTCATCGTCTTCAACTGTTCCGTCGGACCATCGAAAAAGATCTTCAACTCACCGAACGGCGCCTTGTTCGTGCGGACCTTCGCGGCGTCGACGACGATGTTCTGCAACTCGCCGGCCTTGGCGCCGAACAGGGCCATCGGGGCGCCGATCAGGGCCGGCAGCTTGAATACGTCTCTGCGTTTGGGCATGCTCTATTTTTGCAGAACGGCGAGGTAGCCGAGGGTGAAGTCGCGCCGCTTGTCGAACGGATCGAGCAGCGGCAGCAGGAGCGCCGCCGGGGCCGTCAGCACCAGCCACAGCAGGTTCAGCGGCAGCGGGAAATACTGCGCACCGTTGAGCAGACGGCGGGCGAGTAGCCGGAAATAGCCGCCGCCGGGTTCGAGCGATACCACGCGAAGGCCGGCGCGGCGGGCGAGTTCCTCGACGCCGAAACGGGTGTAGCGGAAGAAGTCGTGCGGGTGCTGGTGCACCTCCCACTCGTGCGGGACGACGAGCAGGAGGCGGCCGCCCGGGGCGAGGACGCGAGCGATCTCGGCCACGACGCGCGCCGGGTCGGGGACGTGCTCGAGCGTGACGATATTGACGGCCGCGTCGAAGGCGGCGTCGCGGAAGGGCAGGCGCCCCAGGTCGCCGAGGACGTCGAGCTGAGAGTAGTCCCATTGGGCGTCGCCGATGCCGAGGTCGAGCCCGGTGTAGCGCTGGGCGGGGAAGCAGCGTTTGTAGGCGCCCTCGCCGGCGCCGGCGTCGAGCACGCGCGCGCCCGGGGGCAGGGAAGCGGCGAAGGCGTGGACGGCGTCTTCGATGCGGCGCTCAAAATCGAGCACATACCGCCGGAGAGGGGCCGGCAGCAGGCCGGGCTTCATTTCTTCCGGGCCTCGATCATGATGGTTGACCCGGCGTGGCAGGCCGCCTCGATCAGCGTGAACGGGACGCAGAGGGCGGTGAGTCCGAGGTAGCCGAGGTCCTTGAGCAGGCGCTGGCGCGGCGATTCCGGCACCTTGCGGACGCGGCGGCTCATGGGATCGAGCGAGGTGGCGATGGAGGTGGCCATGCCGGCGGGGTTATCGCGGAGCGAGAAGAACTTGCGGCGCACGACCTCGAACCCGAGCGACTCGACGAGCCCGCAAAGGTCCTTTTCCTTGAAGTTCACCAGGTGGCGCGGGATGTCGATGCCGTTCCAGTTTTGGCCGAACAGCAGGAACTGCCAGCTGGCGGCGTTGGGTACCTGGATGACGAGCCGGCCGCCGGGGGCGAGGAGGCGGTGGGCGGCCTCGACGTAGGCGGCGGGATCGTACAGGTGTTCGAGGACGTGGAACATGGTGATGACGGCGAAGGCGCCGTCAGGGAGCGGAGCGCGCGAAAGGGTGCCGCAGACGGCGGGCACGCGGTTGATTTTCCAGGCGGTGTGGGCGGCGTCGAGCGAAAAATCGAGGCCCAT
>CAYMTH010000690.1:0-3349 GCA_964393235.1 uncultured Solibacteraceae bacterium
CACTCGGCGTCGAGAAACTCATAATCCTCTCCGCTGTTCCGGGCCAGCACCCGCACCGCCGGTTTCACCCGCCATCCGAACGGACCGGTTTCATCCGCCTGATTCCCCTTCCAGCCTCCGTCCGCCCCGTCCCATTGCACCGAAACCGTATTGTGCGCGCACGCCGACCGGAACCAGGACCGCAACACCGGATCGGAGACATAGGTGAAGGTGCCCGGATCCACCAGCCGGTCTTCCCCGCCCCGCCGCACCGTCAGGCTGAGCGTGTCGGCGTGGCTATGCCCCCCGCTCCACGGCCCGAACGGTCCGGCGTCGACCAGAACCTCGCAATCGCCGGCGGACCATACGGCCAGCCCCGATTCTGGAAACCATCGCGATCCCTCCACGACCACGGCTGCCGGGCCTCCGGCCGGCCGCGCCCGCTCCCCCAGCCACCAGACCGCGACCTCGGCCAAGGCCTCCTCCGTCCGCCACCGCGAGGAAGTATCGCCCCGCAACACCGCATGGACCGCCAGCGTCGAACGGCCAAAGGCCCGCCGGTCGCCGTAAGGATGAAACCATCGCCCGCCGTCGTCGTCGCCGAGTAGCGGAATCCGCCCCCCCTGCCCGGCCAGCGCCTCCAGGAATACCGCCATGCGGCCGGTGATCTCGCGCTCTTCCGGCCCCGGCGGCTCCAGCATCTGAAACCACAGAAACATATCGAGCGCGTAGACGTGATAGTAGCTCGACTGCTCGATGTGGCTGCCATCTGCGGCCACCTGCGTCCGGTACTGTTCCCGGACAGTGTCCCCCCCCAACCGTCGCCAATCCGCCGCCTCAGGAAAAGCCGGAAACAGATGGCCCAGCGTCGCCAGCGCCAACGCCTCACCCAGCAAATGGGTGTTCGGGGAAAAGTAAACCGACAGATTGACCGCCAGATGCCGTCCATGCCGGTAGAGAGCCTCGAGAAAAGGCTGCCGCAATCCGGCCGGCATGCGGTCACCCGCCAGATGCCAGATCCAGCACCAGCTCCAGGCGCGAAAGGCCACTTCGAGAGCGCTCGTCCAGTTGATGCCGCACGGAAAGGGGTTGTCGGCGATCCAGTGTTCCAACTGCCGCCACAACGGCGACAGGTAACGCTCGTCATCCCGATCGAGCACCCAGGCCTGCGCGAGCGTCACCAGGTGCTGATGCCGGCTCAACTCCCAGATCCGTTTATGGTCGCCGGCCGCCTGGACGTCGAGATACGGTATGCGCCGGAAGTAATCGAGTCCAGTCTGTTGTCCGGTGGCGAAATCGACCCGCCAGGCCGGCCGGTCCCCGACACCGATCCACTGATCGAACACCGGGATCTCTCCCCCGGCAATCCGCCCGCCCAACGTCAGCAGCCGGTCCCCGAAAGCGGTGCCGCGCAACCGGTCCGCCGCCTGTTCCCGGGGCGGCAACGCCAGCGGCCACGGCGCCGTCGCTCCGGTCAGGACCGGCGGCCTCCGGTAAAGACGGTAGTTCTCCCACTCCTGCCGCAGGCGAAACCAGATCTCGGCCGGCGAGTGCATCAGACCGCCTGTGCCCCGCCGCCCGTCATTCGAATCAACGCTATACAGCTATTACACACAGGCCCACGCTGCGGGTTGCTTAACGGGAAGTAACCGCAACCTCCTGCTCGGGCGAAAACAGGAACGGCAACATTACCTGTTGGGCCGCCCGGCGCAGACGCCACTTCTCGTAAGGAGGAAGATGCTGCCGACCTATATCGTCCAAAACCGCCCGCTCAATTTCTTCCCGTTGCCGCTGTGAACTCAGGGCTGCCAGCCATTCCTGCATCCCGTTTTGCTGTCGCTTCTGGTTACGCAACTGGGCTTGTGTCTCCTCCGACAGGCTCGCGAGAATCCGCCGCGACTGTTCCTCCCGGAACTGCTCGTAGTCAGCGACGAGGGATCGCTCCTCGTTTTCTTCGTGCTGTCTGGCCAGTGCCGCTTCCCGGTTGCGGAATGCACTTTGCCAGCTCCGGGCCGCCGCCGTTCCAACCAGCCTGTCGCGGGCCTCAAGATCGCGCGCCAGTTTTACGATCAGCCCGGCACCGTTACGCAATGGCCGCCCCCGGCGGCGCTTCTGTTCACAAATCAATATCCCGATCTCCAGCCAATCGAGCGGCTCCCTCCAGGCGGCGTAATCCGTTCCGCTCTGCAGAATCTCACCGATCAGCTGAATCGCGACAGCCGGCAACACCTCTTCGTGGATCAGATGCGCCAACACCCGCGCGGCCCGGTCGAGCCCATCGTAGTTTTCCATCGACGGCGACGTTCTCTCGCAAACAACGCGAACCGTCTCGTCGTCCAGTCCAGCCTGCCGCAGCAACTGCCGACACTGCTCGCACCGGTCGGCCAAATTCCGCGAAGCCGGCTGGCTCAGCAGCACCTGCCTTTCCGGCGTGTAGTTGCCGTGGCGCCGAATGGCCAGGCGCCAGTCAGCCTTCGAAATCACGTGCCAGCTTCCCACAATCTCCTGCCGTCGCAACTGTTCCAGCGCCGGTTCTACCGTCTGCAGAAGCCGCGAAAAGTACATCGGCGGCTTCGGAATCGCCAAGTACTGTGTTGCCAATGCTTTAAGGTCGACAATCACCACATCGGTGCTCTCAAATGCGACCGCCAGATAGCGGTACATGTGTTTCGCCGTAAGTCCGTCGAGCTGCATGTACCGTTTGGCGTCGAACAGCCGGAAGAAGCCGCTGTCCATCGCGTTAATTATCTTGTCGGTCCAGGTCACAGACCCCTCGCAACGCCCGGTATCGCGATTGGCCGTAAAGCTCGCCTCCTGGAAGATATTCGTCCACTTGACATCTTCGCTCCGCTCGGTCTGCGCGATCGCCCGAAAGCGCAGGGCGATCAGTCGGTCCATGGCCAATTTCAGCCGGTCGTAAAATTTGCCGTGCACGTTGGCCATGTTCAGGATCCTGGCGATTTCCCTGCCCTGGAACACGACTGTCTTCGAGAAATTGCCGCGGAAGGTCAGCACTCCGATCGCGACGAAAATGTCGAGGTCCTGCTCTGTCGGGAGGCCGAGTTCCGGGCTTCCCTGCACTTGCCAGACGACCTTCATCTCCGTTCCATCCGGTAGGGTTTTCCGGCCTTTCACTTCAAGCTTTGCCAGCTTCTTGCCCACCCGCTGCTCCAGCACGGCGAAGGGGAACGAGGCAAGATTTTCCTCCTCAACGGAAAGATTGATCCGACCTGTTTCGAACCCGGCCGACAGTGGTAGAGGGACGGGCATTTGAGAAATGTGTTCAGGAGCAATAGGCTGTGGGTTCACACGGGGACTTCTTGAGTTTTACTACGGAAACACGTTTCACTCCAGCGATTTATGGTGAAGC
>CAYMTH010000691.1:0-3339 GCA_964393235.1 uncultured Solibacteraceae bacterium
CGGTCCAGCAGCGCCTGCGCCTCCCGCTCCGACTCCGGCCGCGCCACCACCCGGAAGTACCGAGAGTTCTCCAGCATCGCCCCCAGCTCCCGGCTCGCCGTGCTCCGGTCCTGGTCCCACCACGCCACCCGCGCCTGCTCCACGTCCAGGTTCACCGCGAACCCGAAAATGATCAGCTGCATCACCGGCGGCAGAATCACCATGAACCGCAGCCGCGGCTCCCGCAGCACCTGCAGCAGCTCCTTCCGCAAGATCGTGAGAATCCGCTCCCGCATCGCTACGCCACCTTATGCCCGATCTTCCGCGTCGCCACCGTAAACACGATCGCCGCGTACACAAACAGGAACGCCAACTGCGGCCACAACAGCGCCACCCCCTCGCCCTTCAGGTACAGGGCTTTCAAAATCGCAATGTAATAACGCGCCGGCACGATATAGGAAACCATCCGGATCGGCGCCGGCATGTTGTCGATCGAGTAGATGAACCCGCTCAACAAAAACCCCGGCAGAAAACTGCTCAGCATGCCCATCTGATAGGCGAGCAGCTGCGTCTTCGCCACGGCCGAAATCAGAATCCCCCACGACAACACCCCCACCAGAAACAGCCCGCTCGAAAACGCCAGCAGCACCAGGCTCCCCCGCAACGGCACGTCGAATACAAACACCCCCAGCAGCACCGCCGTCACCACGTCCACACCCCCCACCAGAAAGTAGGCGGCAAGCTTCCCCAGCACGATCTCCGCCGGCCGCAGCGGCGTCGACAGCAACTGCTCCATCGACCCGTTTTCCCACTCCCGCGCAATCGTCAACGACGTCAGCAACGACGCGATGATCATCAACGTGACCGCAATCAGCCCCGGAATCAAGAAGTTCCGCGACTTCAGATCCGAGTTGTACCAGACCCGCACCTGCGCCTCCACCCGCGCCGTCCCCCGCGCCTGTCCCCACGCCAGAATCAGCCCCTGCGCATAGTTCAGCGCGATCGACGCCGTGTTCGAATCCGAGCCGTCCAGCACCACCTGCACCGCCGGCTGCGCCCGCCGCGTCAGGTCCCGCTCGAACCCCGCCGGAATCACCACCGCCAACAGAATCTTGCCCGTATCAATCAGCCTGTCGACGTCTTTGGCCGACGCCTCCACCCCCAGCACATCGAAATACGGCGTCCCCGCGAACCGCTCCCGCAGCTCGCGGCTCGCCGGCGTCCGGTCCTGATCCACGATCAGCGTCGGAATGTGGTCCACGTCCAGCGACAGTGCATACCCGAACAGCATCAGCATGAACAGCGGCACCAGCAGCGCCATCGTCAGGCTCCGCACGTCCCGGACGATATGCAAAAACTCCTTCCGCGCCATCGCCCGCACGCGCCGGTACTTCATGCCGCGTCCTCCCGCTCGATGGCCTGGATAAAGACCTCTTCCATCGAACCCACCCCCATCGCCGCCTTCAGCGCCCGCGGCGAGTCCATCGCAATCGCCTTGCCCTTATACAGCAGCGCGAGCCGGTGACAGTACTCCGCCTCTTCCATGTAATGTGTCGTGACGAACACCGTGCGCCCCTCGGCCGCCAACTGGTCGATCAGGTCCCAGAACGCCCGCCGCGCCATCGGGTCGACGCCCGAAGTCGGTTCGTCCAGAAACAGCACCGGCGGCTCATGCAGAATCGCCGCCCCCAGCGCCAGCCGCTGCTTCCATCCCCCCGCCAGCAGCCGCGTCATCGTGTCGCGTTTTTCCGTCAACCCCGCCATCTCCAGCGCAAACGATTTCCGCTCCTCCCGCCGCGCCCGCGGGACCCCGTAAACCCCGCAAAAGAAGTTGAGGTTCTCCTCCACGGTCAAATCGTCGTAGAGCGAAAACTTCTGCGACATATAACCGATCGACCGTTTCACCGCCTCCGGATCGGCAGCCACATCGAAGCCATTCACCAGCGCCGCCCCTGCCGTCGGCGCCAGCAGCCCGCACAGAATGCGAATGGTCGTCGACTTCCCCGCCCCGTTCGGCCCCAGAAACCCGAAGATCTCCCCCTTGCCGACAGTGAGCGAGACATGATCGACCGCCACAAAATCGCCGAAAGTTTTGACCAGTTCCCGTATCTCCACCGCGTGGCCGTTCATGACGCCTCCCCGATCACGGAAACAAAGACGTCTTCCAGGTTCGGTTCAATCCGCGTCCACTCCCCCCCGACGGCCGGCACCGGCGTCCCGCCATCGAGGAGCACATGCAGCGCCGCCCCGGCCGGCTTGACGGTCCGCGCCACCCCCGCCAGCGCCCGGCGTATGGCGCGCAGATCCCCGCCTGTGACTTCATAACAATCCCCCGGCACCTGAGCCTTCAGTTCCGCCGGCGTCCCCAGCTTCACCAGCCGTCCCCGGTGCATCAACCCGACCCGGTGGCACCGTTCGGCTTCGTCGAGGTACGCGGTGGTGACCAGCAGGGTCATCCCCCCACGCACGAGTTCTTCGAGGATGATCCAAAAATCCCGGCGCGAGACCGGATCGACGCCATTGGTCGGCTCATCGAGCAGCAGGATGTCGGGCTTATGGAGCAGCGTGCACATCAGGGCAAGCTTCTGTTTCATGCCCCCCGACAGCTTCCCCGCCGGCCGGTCGCGAAACGGGGCCATCCGGGTCATCGCGAGCAGTTTCAATTTGAGCGGTTCCAGCTCGGAGGTCTCGACGCCGAAGAGGTCCGCATAAAAGTCCATGTTTTCCTCAACGGTGAGGTCCCCATACAGGCCAAATTTCTGGGCCATGTAGCCGATCCGGTCCCGGACGAGTTCAGGCTGTCTCGCCACATCGAACCCGGCGACGACGGCCCGTCCCGCGCTGGGATCCAGCAGCCCCGTAAGCAGCCGGAGAGTAGTAGTTTTCCCCGCCCCATCCGGCCCGACGATGCCAAAGACCTCCCCTTTGCCGATGGAAAGCGACAGCCCATCGACCGCGGTCAAATCCCCGAACCGTCGAACGAGCCCTTCCGCGACGATCATGACCACCCCCGCGGGTGATCCCCCATCGCGCCCCACTGCCGTGCGCGGCCAGTTCCCCCAAAGTCCACACCACTCCCACCGGCCCCCGCTACCTCCACGGCAAACCGCCCCCGCGCGATTCCCCCGCCCCACACGCACACTGCTCCCTCTACGGCCAAATCACACCGGTCGGCCGCCACTCCCATCGATGTATCCAACTCCACACCACCCCGCCTCCGCGCCGCATCCCCGCAACCAAACTCACCCGACTCCACCACTCCCGCCCCACGCTCCACGGACCCATTTCCCAAAAACCCCAACCCACCCCCCCTGGACCCCGCATCTGCAAAGCCCCGCTGCACTCCATCGCCACCCCTGA
>CAYMTH010000692.1:0-1095 GCA_964393235.1 uncultured Solibacteraceae bacterium
GCGCGCAAGCCGGGGTCGTCGTCGACGACGAGGATCTGTTCGGTGGGGGTGGCGTCAGACATGTTTTTCGAGGGGAAGGCGAAGTTCGGCGGCGAGGCCGCCGGAGGGAACCGGGTTGAGGGTGAGCGCGCCGCCGAGGGCGGCGGCGAGCTTTTTGGAGATGGACAGGCCGAGTCCGGTGCCGGAGGCTTTGGTGGTGAAGAAGGGTTCGAAGAGGCGGCGGGCGGCTTCGGGGGAGAGGCCGGGGCCGTTGTCGGCGAGGCGGAGGAGGGCGTGGCGGGGGCCGTCGGGTTCGATGACGAGGCGGATGGCGGGATGGGGAGTGTCGCGGACGGCGTCGGCGGCGTTGCGGAGGAGGTTGAGGAGGACCTGTTCGAGGAGGTTGGGGTCCGTGGAGAGGGTGAGGTGGGAGACGGAGGTTTCGAGGGGGATGGATGCGGCGGCGGCGTGGGTTTGGAGGGTTTCGGCGATTTGGGAGGCGGGGACGGCCTGGAAGCGGGGTTCGGCGGCGCGGCCGTAGAGGAGGAGGTCCTTGACGAGCGATTCGAGGCGGGAGGTTTCGGTGAGGATGGGGGTGAGGTAGTGGGCGTGCTGGCCGTGGAGTTGTTCCTGGAGGAGTTGGGCGAAGCCTTTGATGGTGCCGAGGGGATTGCGGATTTCGTGGGCAAGGGAGGCGGACATGGCGCCGAGGGAGGCGAGGTGCTGGAGCTCGGCGTGGCGGTTGGCGATGTAGAAGGAGAGAAGGGTGAAGAGGACGATGAGGGCGCCGCCGATGACAACGAGGGCGAGGTGGTGAGCGGCGTGTTCGGTGAGGAAGTCGGCGGAGGAGGCGGCGAGGTCGAGGCGGGCGAGGCGGAGTTGGCCGTTGGAATGGAAGGGGATGTAGGCGCGGAAGATGGAAGGCAGGGATTCGGTGCGGAAGAGTTCGCGGCCGTCAAGGAGGGGGGCGAGGGCGGGCGGGGCGGATTCGGCCGTGAGGATTTCGAAAGACAGGAGGGCGGGTTCTTCGTCGGCGAGGGTTTGGGCCCAGTTTTCGGGGGGCGTGGATTCGAGGTGGGCGGCGAGGGCGGCGACGCGGCTGCGGAGGTAGACTTC
>CAYMTH010000692.1:1105-1674 GCA_964393235.1 uncultured Solibacteraceae bacterium
TGGCCGTCGAGGGCGCGGAAGGTGCGGACGGCGCTGAGGATGAGGAGGGCCGCGAGGAGGATGGGGAGGGCGGCGAGGAGGATGTGAAGCGAGCGGCGCTTCGATTGGGTCACGGGGTGCCTGAAACCATCCTATTCTGTCCGCCGCGCCAGAGGGGCAGTCCGTTTTCGTCGCGGAGGAGTAGTTTTCGTTTGGACTGGGGGAGTTCGACGGAGACGGCGACGAGGCCGATGCCGCGCTGGTCGAAGGCGCGGACGATGACGGGCTGGCCGGCTTTTGGACTGAAGTTATTGGCGATCAGGTAGCGGATGGAGCCGAGGCGGATTTCCTGACGGCGACCGCCGGCGGCGACGGTTATCGAGGGCATGCCGCCGGCGGTGAGGTTGACGGCGACGATGTCGCCCTTGATTTCGACAGTCTGGAGCGCGGCCGGCTTAGGCTCGGGCTGGGCACTCATGGCCAGAAAGGCGATGGAGAGAGATAGGATCGCTGACTTGCCGGTGAACATGAGTGCCTCCTGAAGTCTTAGACGGCCGCGTTAAGGGCAGAGCTAGTTGCGACCGCCGCGG
>CAYMTH010000692.1:1684-2162 GCA_964393235.1 uncultured Solibacteraceae bacterium
TGGCCCTGGCCCCGACCTTGTCCTTTGTGCATGGGGCCGGAGCCGTCCTGCGGGCCGCCCCGATGGCCGCGCTTGGCTCCGGGGCCGGTGCCGTCCTTCTTTGGGATACCGCCGTTGGGGCAGTTGGGGCAAGTGCCGGGGTTGGCGGGTGGGCCGCCCTGGGCGAACGCGGTGGTGGTAAACAGGGCGAAGCCGGCGGCGGCGATGAGGGTGAAGAGTCTGCGTTTCATGGTGTTTCTGGAACCTCCGCCGATAGGAGGGCAAGCGGCTTGCCAAATGGGTTGTGTTGAAAAGAAGGAACTTGAAGGAGGGGAGGGGTGCAGGATTTGCGCGGTGGGGCGCGGGGGTTGCGTGGGGAGGGTGGTGGGACGTGGGTGTTGCGTTGTGTCGGGGGTGTCACCCTGGTGTTGCGTGGTGACGGGGGTGTCACCCTGGTTTTGCGTGGTGACGGTGGTGTCACCCTGGTTTTGCGTTGTGA
>CAYMTH010000692.1:2172-3330 GCA_964393235.1 uncultured Solibacteraceae bacterium
AAAGCGGAACTTGCGTTCGCCTTCGGCGCTGGTGATCGCCATGAAGTTATTGGCGTTGGTCACTTCGCCGGCGGCGTTAACAGCCATGTTGCTGACGTTGGCGGCCGGGTTGCCGAAGCGGGGGGTGTTGGTGAAGTTGAAGGCTTCGGCCTTGAACTGGAGCACGAAGCGCTCGGTCAGGTTGAAGTCCTTGAACATGGCGAGGTCGGCCTTCTGGAAGCCCGGGCCGCGGACCGCGTTGCGGCCCATGGTGCCGAAGCGGAAGACGTTGGACGGGCGCTGGAAGTTGGGGTCGCGGAACGAGGTGACAGCGTAATACTGCGTGCCGGGACCGATGCCGCCGATCTTGTTCAGTTCCCCGATCTGGTCGGCGGTCTGAGATGATCCGGGAGCGTTGAGCGAGGCGGTCGCGGCGCTGACGGTGAAGGGCAGGCCGGAGTAGGCGGAGTAGACGCCGTTGATGCGCCAGCCTCCGGCGATCTTGTCGGCGAGACCGGAGAGGGCCATCGGGCGGCCCTTGCCCCACGGGAGTTCGTAGACCCAGCTCATGACGAACATGTGGGTGCGGTCATAGCCGGCGACGGCGCGGTTGCGTTCCAGGGCGGACTCGAGATTGGTGAGCGGGAGGCCGGCCCAGCCGTCGTCGTCGGAGAGGTTGATGGCCTTGGACCAGGTGTAGGCGCCCTTGAGGAAGAGGCCCTTGGACATCGACTTGTTGATGGCAACCTGCATGGAGTGGTAGTTGGAGTTGCCCCAGCCGTCCCACATGAGGGCCTCGATGAGGCGGTTCTGGGTACGGACGAGGGGGCGGCCGGTGGGGCCGGAGCCGATGGGGGCGGCGTTGATGTCGCGGTCGAGGAACTGACGGACGGTCTGGTTGCCGACGTAGCCGATGGAGGCGATGACTTCACCGGGGAGGCGGCGTTCGATGGTGTAGTTCCAGGACTGGATGTAGCCGCGGTTCAGCTTGCCGCCCCAGGGGCTGCGGGGCCCCATGTTGACGGTGGGGGGAAGCGGGACGGAGCCGGAGGTGATGTCCGGGGTGGGGACATCGGGGATGCCGCGGGAGAGGGTGGAATAGAAGCCGAACTGCGTGGGGGCGACCCAGCTGGAAGCGATGGTAGCCGGGTAGAGGCCGCGCAGCGGGCGGGAGAGCAC
>CAYMTH010000693.1:0-3329 GCA_964393235.1 uncultured Solibacteraceae bacterium
TGCGCAATGTCGCCGTCGCCATGGGCAACTCCCCGCGCCCCGAATTCCGCGCTCCCCTTGAAAACCTCGCCGCCTCGCCCGACCCCGTCATCGCCTCCCATGCGCAGTGGGCGCTCGGCCAACTACAATCGAGTGAGGAATGCCGCTAATCCTCCTCGCCCTGCTGGCCCTGCGTTTGAGCGCCGCGCCCGCGCCGGCGCTGAGCAAAGGCTTCGATCATTTCTATAACCTCGAGTACGAGCCGGCCATCGCCGAGTTCTCGAGCGAAATCCGCACCCGGCCCAACGATCCGTTCGGCTATACCCACCTCGCCCAGGCCATTCTCTACCGCGAAATGTATAAAGCCGGCGCCCTCGAAAGCGAACTGGTCAGCGGCAATAACTTCTTCCTGGCGAAGTCGAAGATCCTGCCCCCGGAAGCCGAACAGAAGCGCTTTGAAGAGGCGATCGCCAATGCCATCCGGATCTGCGAGGCGCGCGTCGCGGCCAATGCCAACGACGCCGAGGCGATCTACGGCCTTGGCATCGCCCACGGCCTGCGCGCCAACTATAACTTCCTGATCCGCAAGTTATGGCGGGATTCTCTCCGCGAATTCACCGAATCGCGTAAGTTCCACCAGCGCGTCGTCGACATGCGGCCGGATTTTGTCGACGCGATGCTGGTCGAAGGCGTCCACGACTACGTCGTCGGATCGCTGCCGTTCACGTGGAAACTGCTCGGCTTCCTGATCGGCTTCCGCGGCGATAAGGAGGGCGGCCTTCGCATGGTGGAGCGGGTTGCGAACGAAGGCGTCCGGAACCGCGTCGACGCCATGATTCTGCTCGCCGTCGCCTATCGCCGCGAACGCACTGCGGAGCGCGGCGTCCCGCTTCTGCTCGAACTGATCCGCATGTTCCCGCGGAACTACCTCTACCGGCTCGAGTTAGTGCAGTTCTACGCCGACCAGGGCAAAAAGGATGAGGCCCTCGCGGTCCTCCAGGCCATGGAACAGCTCAAAAATTCCGGCGCGCCGGGTTATCGCACCATGCCCGCCGGTAAGATCGAATACGCCCGCGGGAACCTGCTGTTCTGGTACCGCGAATACGCCGCCGCCGTCCCGCAGCTTCGCCGCGCCATAGCCGCCGGCGCCGAGCCCGGCCTCGTTACGCTCGGCAACTCCTGGCTGCGCCTCGGCCAGTGCCTCGATATGCTGAAGCAGCGCATGGACGCTCGTGCCGCCTACCGGAAGGCCATCGATACCGCGCCGGATAGCGATGCGGCGCGGGAAGCGCGGCGCTATCTGGGCTCGGCCTATCATCGCTGAAAACTGGTCCGCCCGGTTAAGTGCGCTATCGTAAAAGTATGGAGCGGTGGTTTTGGGCAACACTACTCTGTCTGGTGGCGGCGTCGGGTGGCGCTGCCCAGGAGTTTGTCTCGCCCGTCGGTAAGTCATTCGCCGCTTTACCCGACCCCAAAGGTACGGTTGAAACCGCGGATGTCGCCCTCGCCAAAAACCCCGCCTCCGCCGATCTCCTCCTCGCCGCCGCCGCCGCGCGCGATGCTCTCTACCGCTTCTCCGAGTCCATCCCCATCTACACGCGCGGCCTCGACGAACACCCCAACGATGTCCGGTTTCTCCGGTTCCGCGGCCACCGGTTCCTGAACATCCGCCGTTTCGACCCCGCCATCCTCGACCTCAAGAAGGCAGCTGAGTTCGCTCCGGCCAGCTTCGATATCAGTTACCACCTCGCTCTCGCCTATTACCTACGCGGCGATTACAATCACGCCGTCCGCGAGTTCCAGCGCTGCCTGGCCCTCGGTGCCGTGCCCGGGCCGGCGGCGCCGCGCGGAATGCCCGCCGGTTGGCGTACCTGTCACAACCTTGACGCCGATGCCCGCGTCGCCACCGTCCACTGGACCTGGCTGTCGCTCCGCCGGTCCGGCAAGTCCGCCGACGCCGCCTCGCTCCTCGCCCAGTTCGATGACAAAGTCACGGTGAAGGAAAACACCGCCTATCTTCGGAACATTCTCCAGTTCAAGCGCGAGCATGCCGAAGCCCTTCCCGGTCCCCAGGCCGGCCCCACCGTCGGTTACGCGCACGGGATGTGGCACCTGCTCTCCGGCCGCCGCGCGGAAGCCTGCGCGGCCTTCGAACGCGTCCTCGCCTCGCCCCACTGGACGACCTTCGGCTATATCGGCGCCGAACTCGAAGTCGCGCGCGGCGCCTGCCGCCCCGCCCGCAAACGATGATTACTCCCGGAACGCCGCCGCTATCTTCTCGCGCGTAACCGCCAGCTCTTCGATATGTACCCGCGTCTCGCCGATGACGCTCATAAAGTTGGCGTCGCCCGTCCACCGCGGCAGTAAGTGCATATGGATATGTCCGGCCACGCCCGCACCCGCGCACTCGCCCAGGTTCATCCCCAGGTTGATCCCCTGCGGACGGTACAGCCGCCGCAGAATCGCCTCGCTCCGCTGCGCCAGCGACATCATCTCCGCCGCCGTTTCCGCCCGCGCGCCGGCCAGCGTGTCGACGTGCTCGTACGGCGCGATCATGATATGTCCGTTCGTATACGGATATAAGTTCAACAGGACATAGTTGAACTCGCCGCGGTAGACGACCAGCGCTTCCACATCGTCGCCCGCCTGCGCCTTCTCACAAAAAACGCAGCCGCCCCGGGGGGCGGCTTTCGTTACGTACTGGTATCGCCAGGGACTCCAGAGATGGTCCATGCCGCCGGTCTACTCGTCGTCCTCGTCGTCGAAGTCGGCGCCCGCGTCCGCACCGCCGTTCACCAGATCTTTCAATTCCTTGCTCGGCTTGAAATAAGGAATCCGCTTCGCCGGCACTTCCACGCGCGTGCCGGTCTTCGGGTTCCGGCCCACGCGCGGCTGCCGCTGCCGCGTCCGGAAACTGCCGAAGCCGCGAATCTCGATCTTGTCCCCTTCGCGCAAGCTGCGGACGACGCTGTCAAAGATAGCCTCGACGATAACCTCGGAATCTTTCCGGGTCATCTCCGTAACTTTAGAGACTTCTTCGATCAGATCAGCCTTTGTCATGCCCATTCCTCTCCGTTCCTTACTCGCCGGCCGCGGACTCTTCCGCCTGCGCTGCTTCCCCGGTCGATTCTTCTGCGGATTCCGGCGCGCTGCCGCCGGTCTCGGTCCGCGCCGCTTCCTCGGTGGCCGTCGTTACCGCCGCGGCCTGCTTCTGATACTCCGCCATCCGCTGGCGCTCTTCTTCTATGATAGCGGCCTTGTAACTCAGCCCGATCTTCTTTTCCGCCGCGTTCAATCGGATGATCTTGAAGGTGTGCTCGCTGCCCACCGGCAACGCGGGCTTCTCTTTC
>CAYMTH010000694.1:0-3318 GCA_964393235.1 uncultured Solibacteraceae bacterium
GAGGGCGCGCATTTTGCCGTCGGCGACGGAACGCTGGAGCATCCAGAGGCCGCAGTCGGGGTGGACGAAGGGGATGCGGCCGGGGCCGAGGATTTTCTGGGCGTGGTCGATGCGGCGGGCGATGAGGTCGGGGGACTCGATGCCGTTGTCCTTGATGTCGATGACGGAGAGGCCGAGGCCGATGCGGGGGTCGAGTTCGCGGAAGGCGTCGAGCTCGTCGTAGCCGCGGCGGGCGAATTCGAGGATGAGGTGGTCACAGTGGAGGCCGTTCATGAAGGGCATGAGGTCCTTCCAGAAGCCTTTCTGGACCGACTGGCCGCCGTAGTTGCCGAAGCAGATGTGGACGCCGCGTTTGCCGCGGATACCGTCGAGGACGTGGTTGATGGCGGGGAGGGCCCATTCGCGGTCCTCGGGGTGGCCGGAGATGTTGGCTTCGTCGATCTGGACGACTTCGGCGTCGATGCGTTCCATCTGGCGGCGGAGCACCTGGGCGATGGCCATGCAGAGGGCGCCGCGGTCGCCGTAGAAGCGATCGGTGAGCACCTTGGTGAGCATGTGGGGGCCGGTGCAGGTGAACTTGAGCTGGTTTTTCGTGAGATTGCGGGTGAAGTCGTAGTCGCGGGCGAGGTTGAGGACGCCGTCGCCGATGGGGTCGTGGACGATGCCGGCGGGGTCGGTACGGTAGGTGAGCTGGGAGTCGGCGCGGAACTCGTCGATGTCGGAGATGGAGAAGCGGGTGCGGATACCGGACATGCGGCTGATGAAGTAGTCGATCATGCCGTTGGTTTCCGGGTGGCTGGGATCAAAGCGGTTGAGTTCGCCGTCGGCGACGACGTCGATGCCGGCGAGTTCCTGCGTTTTGAGGACGACCATGATGGCGTCGCGGAGCGCGCCGCGCGAGGTGTTGCCGAAGAGCCACTGCGGAGTGGGATAGCTGCCCACAACAGTTGTCAGGATTGCCATAAAAGAACCATTCTATATGGAGATGCGAAGTATCCTGCCGTTGATGGTGTTTGCCGCGCTGGCGGCGGCCCAGCCGAAGTTCATTCCGTTTCGCCCGCAGACGATCGCCGCCGACCTGAAGGGCGGGTACCAGGTGCTGGCGGTGGACGTCAATAAAGACGGGCAGCTGGACCTGGTGGCGCTGGCGTCGGGGATGACGGAGCTGCTGTGGTTCGAGGCGCCGAACTGGGAGCGGCGGGTGCTGGCGACGGGGTTGAAGCGGATGATCAACACGTGGCCGATGGACACCGACGGGGACGGGATTCCGGAGTTTCTGGTGGCGCACGCGTTCGAGAACGAGGCGGCGCGGTCGGTGGGGATGGTGAGTTTGCTGACGCACGGGGAGGATGTCCGGCAGCCGTGGAATGCGCGGGAGATCGACCGGCTGACGACGTCGCACCGGATTCGCGTCGCCAACGGACTTTTTGTGAATGCACCGTTGACGGGAGCGTCGGCGGTGGCACCGGAGTATCGCGACAAGACGCCGCTGGTGGCCTACCGGCCGGGGGACTGGCACCGGCAGTTGATCACGGGCGAGGACGAGGGCGTGGTGCACGGGATCTACATCGTCGACTGGAACAAAGACGGGCTGGAGGACGTGATGACGGCGAGTTTTCAGGGGATTCACGTGAACCTGGCGAAGGGCGACGGGACGTGGACGCGGGAGAAGATCGCCGGCGGGGATCCGTCGCCGTGGCCGAAGTCGGGATCGTCGGACGTGGCGGTGGGGATGTGGAAGCGGGAGCGGTTTCTGGCGGCGATCGAGCCATGGCACGGGAACCAGGTGGCGGTGTACCGGCAGCGGAAGTGGAAGTGGGAGCGGACGGTGATCGACGACACGCTGGTGGACGGGCACACGGTTTTTACGGCGGATTTGAACCGGGACGGGAAGCAGGAGATCGTGGCGGGATTCCGGGGCGGGAAGCGCGGGGTTTACGTGTACTGGGAGAGCCGCGGGAAGTGGGTGCGGCAGGTGGTGAGCGAGGGCGAAGTTTCGGCGGCGGCGTGCACCGTGGCGGATTTGAATCGCGACAAGAAGCCGGACATCGCCTGCATCGGCGCGGCGACGCAGAACCTGGTGGTGTACTTCCAGCCATGATCCGGCGATACGCGGAGATGCGACCCGAGGAACTGGCGGCGGCGCTGGCGGAGAGGCCGCTGGCGATCTGCCCGTGGGGCGCGCTGGAGTGGCACGGGGCGCACCTGCCGCTGGGGCTGGACGGTCTGGTGGCCGAGGCGTTCAGCGAACGGCTGGCGGAGGCGACGGGCGGGGTGCTGCTGCCGGGGACGTGGCTGCCGATTACGGCGCTGCCGCACGAGCACTCCATTTCGATTCCGACGGCGACGGTGTGCGCGGTCTGGCGGGCGCTGTTCGACGAACTGGTGCGGGTGGGATTCAAGGCGATCTGCTTGGTGACGGGGCATTACGCGCAGGGGCACGAGTTGGAGCTTTACCGGGAGTGCCGGGAGGCGATCACGCGGCACGAAGATTTGCGGGTGATCGCGGCATCGCCGCTGGAGCTACTGCTCGCGCCGGATCTGCTGGACCACGCAGGGCGGAAGGAGACGGCGCAACTGCTGGCGGTGCGGCCGGAACTGGTGCGACTGGACCTGTTCGAAGAAGGCGGGCCGGGCGTGAACGCTGTGCTGGGCGACGACCCGCGGCAGGCGACGGCGGAAGAGGGCGAGCAGTTGCTGGGCGACGCGGTGCTGGCGTGGGAGAGCGCGCTGGACTTGTGGGACCGGGCGACGGTATGGGAGTTCTACGGGCGGCGGATGAAGGAGTACCGGCCGTATCGGAACGAGTTCTACCGGGAGAGCTGGGAGCAGGCGATCCGGGACTGGTGGGCGGCGCGGTCAGGTGACCGCTGAGCGCCGGGCGGGATAGCGGCGGAAGGATCCGGACTCGAGGATGACGCGGAGGCGGGCGACGGCTTCGGCGACTTCGGAGAAGGTGTTGTAGAGCGGGGCGAGGCCGAAGCGGATGAGGTCGGGGGCGCGGAAGTCGGGGATGACGCCGGCGTCGATGAGGGCTTGGGTGAGGGGCCAGGCGTCGGGGTGGCGGAGGGAGACGTGGGATCCGCGGAGGGCGGGGTCGAGGGGCGTGGCGATGGTGACGCCGAAGGGGGTCAACTCGCGGGCGGCGAGGTCGATGAGGAAGGTGGAGAGTTGGATGGATTTGGCGTGGAGGGCGTCGATGCCGGCTTCGAGGAGAAGGTCGACGCCGGGCTCGATGCAGGCGGTGGATAGGACGGGGGGCGTACCGGCGAGGAAGCGGAGGACGCCGGGAGCGGGGGCGTAATCGAGGCCGAATTC
>CAYMTH010000695.1:0-3315 GCA_964393235.1 uncultured Solibacteraceae bacterium
CTTGCTGAACCACCCCCGCTCGAACTTCGGATGCGCCGCCAGCAGCTCGTCGTACGCCGCCAGCGCCTCGTCCACCTTCCCCATCGCCCCCATCACGTTCGCCCGCGCCAGCCCAATCTCCGGCTCCAGCTTCGTCACCGCCCACGCCGCTTCAAACGCCCCCAGCGCCTCCTCCTGCCGGCCAAATTCATTCGCCAGCATCCCGCGATTGTGCTGCGCCTTCACCATCCCCGGCTCCGCCTCGCAGGCCTTCCCGAACGCCGCGTACGCGCCCTCTTTATCCCCCAATTTGTCCCGCAGCTCGCCCAGCAACATCCACTTCGCCCCGTCCTTCGGCCGCAGCTCCAGATAGCTCCCGTACGCCGCCGCCGCGTCCGTCTCCCGCCCCTTCTGCCGCTCCATCACCCGCGCCAGCGCGTACCACGCGTCCGCCATCCCCGGGTCCAGCTCGACGGCTTTCTTGTAGCTCGCCTCTCCATCCTCCAACCGCTGCGCCATCACCAGCGCGTTCCCCCGGTTGAACCACGCGTCCGCATTCTCCGGCAGAAACTCCACCGCCTTGTCCTGGCACCGCACCGCCTCTTCATACTGGCACCGGTCCATCCACAGCGACCCCAGATTCGACCACCCCGCCCCCAGCCGCGGATCCAGCTCCAGCGCCTTCCGGAAACTCTCCTCCGCCTGCCCGTCCAGATCCATCCCCCGCAACACCACGCCCTTCGTCGACCACGCCATCGCCAACCCCGGGTCCAGCTCCAACGCCCGGTCCACCGCCCGCAGCGCCTCCGCCGCCCACTCCTCATGCGGCTTCACCACCTCCAGCCCCACCGCCACGCTGTACCACCCCAGCGCAAACTCGCTGTCCGCCTCCACCGAAGCTTTGTAATAATCCAGCGCCCACCCCGGCTCCCCCTTCGCCAGCCACACGTTCCCCAGCCCCACGTTCGCCGCCGCGCTCTTCGGATCCAGCTCCAGCGCCTTCCCGAAACACTCCTTCGCCCGGTCCACCTTTCCCAGCGCCGCCAGCGAAAAGCCTTTATTCGCCCAGTGCCCCGGATCGCTCTCCACCGGAATCGCCGCCGCCGGCGCCGGCGCCGCGCTCCCCGTCAACTCCCGGTAAATCCCTTCCAGTTCCCCCCGCAGCAGAACGAAGTTCTCATACCGCGCCTCCGCCTGCTTGTCCAGACACTTCCCCACCACCGCTCGCAGCCCCGCATGCTCGATCTGCTCCACCGGCGGCAGCTGGAACATATGCGCCATCTCGAAGTCTTCCCACGATTCGCCCGCGAACGGCAGCCGCCCCGTCAGCATCTGAAACAGCATCACGCCGAACGAATACACGTCCGCCGCCACGCCCACGCTCTTCGCGTTCATGAACTGCTCCGGCGGCATGTGCGTCGCCGTCCCCGCCGCCCCCCGCACCAGGTCTTCGGCCACCTTGGCCAACCCGAAGTCGGTAATCTTGAGCCGCCCCGTCTCCGTCAGCAGACAGTTCTGCGGCTTGATATCCCGGTGCGCTTCAATTCCCCGCACCCGCAGATGCGCCATCCCGTCGCAGAACTCCAGCGCCAGCCGCACCGCCTCCGCCGGCCGCCCCACCAACCGCGGCGTCCCGATCCACCGGCTCAAATCCCCGCCGCTCACGTACTCCAGAAACAGCACCGGCTTGCCTTCGATCTCCTGCACGAACTCCGCCCGCGCCACGTTCGGATGCGCCGCCAGGTCCACCCACGCCTGCGCCTCCTGCGTAAACATCAACGCCAGCAGCGGATCCTCCGCGAACACCTTGTCCTGGAACGTCTTCGCCGCCTGCACCTCCTGCCACTCATGGTCGTAGACGACGTAGACCACGCCCATCCCGCCCTTCATGATCCTGCGGATCTCCCAGCGGTTCGCCAGCTTGTCTCCCACGTTCCATTCCTGTGGCATCAGTTTGTCTCCTGTTCCATCACGTCAACAGCCAGCGCGCCGTTCCGCGCCTCCACCCGCAACTTCCGTCCCGCACCCGCCCGGCCCTGCAGAATCAACTCCGCCACCGGGTCTTCCACCCACTGCTCCACCGCCCGCCGCAGCGCCCGCGCCCCCATCGCCGCGTCATACCCCATCGCCCCCAGCCACTCCTCCACCCCGTCCCCCCAACTGAACTCCATCCCCTGCGCCCCCAGCCGCCCCGCCACCCCGCGCAGCATCAACCCCGCGATCTTCTCGATCTCGTCCATCCCCAGCGCCGCAAACTCCACGACCTCATCGAAACGGTTCACCAGCTCCGGCCGGAACACCCGCGTCGACGCCGCGTTCGACGTCAGCACAAACAGCGCGTTCGTCGCATCCGCCACCCGCCCCTTCCCATCCGTCACCCGCCCGTCATCAAACACCTGGAGGAAGAGATTGAGGACATCCGGATGCGCCTTCTCGACCTCATCGAGCAGCACCACGCAGTACGGTGTCCGCCGCAGCGCCCCCGTCAACTGCCCCGGCTCTTCATGGCCCACATACCCCGGCGGCGACCCGATCAGCCGCGCCACCGCGTGCTTCTCCATGAACTCGCTCATATCGATCCGCACCAGCGCCCGCTCCTGCCCAAAAAGAAAGGCGGCGGTCGCCTTCGCCAGCTCCGTCTTCCCCACGCCCGTCGGCCCGAGAAACAGCAGCACGCCCACCGGCCGCCCCGCCGCGCGCAACCCCGCCCGCGCCCGCTGCACCACCCGCGCGACAGCCTCGCACGCCTCGTCCTGCCCGATCACCCGTTCCCGCAGCGCCCCCGCCATTCCCCGCAGCCGTTCCCGCTCATCGGCGTCCATCGTCCCCGCCGCAATCCCCGTCCAGCGCTCCAGCACCTCGGCCACGCCCGCCGCCGTCACCCGTCCCATCACCGCCGCCCCGCCCTCGGTCGCCGACAACGCCGGCACGGCCACCGCCGCGCAGGCCTCATCGAGCAGGTCGATCGCCTTGTCCGGCAGCCGCCGTTCGGGCAGGTACCGCGCCCCCAGCCGCACGGCCGCCTCGACGGCCGCATCGTCCACTCCCACCCCGTGCCGCGCCTCGAACCGGCCCACATAGCCCTGCCGCAGAATCTCGATCGCCTCGCCCACCGTCGGCTCGTCCACGGTCACCGTCTGAAACCGCCGCTCCACCGCCGCGTCTTTCTCGATGAACTTCCGGTACTCCTCGACAGTGGTCGCGCCGATGAGCGCAAGCTCCCCCCGTGCCAGCGCCGGCTTCAGCGCATCGGCCGCCCCGTCGGTCGACATCAACCGGTGAATCTCGTCGATGAACAGGATGAGGCCCTTCTCCCCGGCCGCCTCCCGCAGCAAC
>CAYMTH010000696.1:0-3313 GCA_964393235.1 uncultured Solibacteraceae bacterium
GAAACCCTCATGAACATCTCGAACCCGTACGTCGGGGAACGGCGGCCGGGCGCCGTGGGTCTGCCGATGCCCGGGGTGTCGATTCGCAACCTGGACCCGGAGGGTAACCCGGTCGCGGCCGGCGCGGTGGGCGAACTGCACCTGAAAGGCCCGAACCTGTTCGCCGGCTACTGGCGGCGGCCGGAGGCGACGGCGGCGGCGTTCCGCGACGGGTGGTTCAAGACGGGCGACATCGCGGTGCGGTCGGCCGACGGCTACTACACGCTGCAGGGGCGGCGGAGCGACCTGATCATCTCGGGCGGATTCAATATCTACCCGCGGGAGATCGAAGAGTTTCTGGCCGAGCTGCCGGGCGTGGCCGAGGTCGCGGTGGCCTCCTCGCCGGACCCGCGGCGGGGCGAGGTGCCGGTGGCCTACGTGGTCCCGGACGGCGCCTTCGACGTGGCCGCGCTGGAAGCGGCGTGCCGGGCGCACCTGGCCTCCTTCAAAATTCCGCGCGCGTTCGTGCGGATCGATAAACTGCCGCGCACGGCGCTCGGCAAAGTACAGAAACACCTGCTTCCCGCCTGGAAATCCGAATGATCCTATCCCTACGCATTGCCACCTTTACCCTGCTTTCGATTCTCGTTTCCTGCGCGGACGCGCAGACCGTGCCGCGGTATACGGCGAGGATCGTGAAGACCTTTCCGCACGACCCGGGGGCGTTCACGCAGGGGCTCGAATTTCACGACGGAGCGCTGTACGAGAGCACCGGACTGGTGGGCGCGTCGGGCATACGGAAGGTGAAACTGGAGACGGGCGAGGTGCAGGAACTGATACGAACGAACCCGCCGTATTTCGGCGAGGGGATCACGATCGTCAACGGCCAGGTGATCCAACTGACTTGGCAGCACCAGACGGGCTTCGTCTACCAACTGCCGGAGCTGAAGCCGGTGAAACAGTTCCAGTATCCGGGCGAGGGCTGGGGGCTGACCAACGACGGCAAGCAGATCTACATGAGCGACGGCACGGCGCAGATCCGGGTGTGGGACCCGGCGACGCTGCGCGAGACGCGGCGCATCACGGTGATGGACGGGGCGCGGCTGGTGACGCAGCTGAACGAGCTGGAATGGGTGCAGGGCGAGATCTGGGCGAACGTCTGGACCACCGACATGATCGCGCGGATTTCGCCGCAGACTGGGAACGTGGTGGGCTGGATCGACCTGTCGGCGCTGCCGCGGGACCGGGCGAGCGCCGACGTGCTGAACGGGATCGCCTACGACGCGGCGGGCAAGCGAGTGGTCGTGACCGGGAAGCAGTGGGCGAACGTGTACCAGATCGAGCTCGATCCGGTGAAGCCCTAGCTACTGGCGGGGCCGATAGGGGTACTTGTTGGCGAGGTAGTCAACGATCGCCTGCTTGTTGTCCGGGGTGACGCGGGCGCCCCAGCGCTGCATCTTTTCGACCTCGCGCTCCCATTGGGTGCGGTTCAGACGCTGCTGTTCGATGCCCTCGATGCCGTGGCAGCCGAGACAGGTCTGCTTGACGGCGGCGGGCATGGCGGGATCCGGGGCGGGGGCCGCGGCGGGCGCGAGGGGCTTCGGGTTGGCGGTGGCGTTGAGGCGGACGGCGTGAACGACGTTGTGCCCGTAGCCGGAGGGGTTCCACTCGGGCACGAAGGGCTGGTTATCGCCGGCGACGTTGCGGGCGCGCACCATGACGGTGTAGAACGCTTCCTGGGCGGGGGTCCAATCGTACTCCCACTGGCGCCAGCCGAAGCGGGCGTTTTCCTTGCCGAGGCGGGCGGGGCGCCAGGTGCGGCCGCCGTCGACGGAGACCTCGACGGAGGCGACGGGGGATTCGTGGGACCAGGCGGCGCCGCGGAGTTTGGTAGGCGCGACGGCGATCTCCTGCCTGTCGGCGTGGCTGGCGATGAGGCTCTTGATCTGGAGCGTCGTCACCGGCTTCATTTTGGCCGGGTCGACGGCGGAACCGGGCGGGACGCCTTTGCCGGGATGGCGGTAGGCGGTCTTCATGAAGAAGCCGTCGAACTCGGTATCGCGGACTTCGATGCGGGTGAGCCACTTGACCCAGCAGTCGCCGGCCCAGCCGGGGACGACGACGCGGAGGGGGAAGCCGTGATCGACGGGGAGGGGCTCGCCGTTCATTTCGTAGGCGAGGATGGTGTTGGGGTCCATCGCCTTGTTGAAGGGGATGCCGCGCTGGAACTCGGGCTGGGTGCCGACGGGGACGTCGGCGCCGTCGAAGAGGACCTCGACCGCGCCGGGCTGGACGCCCGCCTTCTTGAGGACGTCGGCGAGGCGGACGCCGGCCCAGCGGCCGTTGCCGACGCTGCCGTAGGTCCACTGGAGGCCGGGCATGGAGGGCTCATAGAGCGCGCGGCCGTTGCCGGCGCATTCGAGGACGCTGACGAGTTCGACGCGGGGAAGCTTCTTCAGTTCGTCGAGGGAGAGCTTGATGGGAGAGGAGACTTTGCCGGCGACTTCGAGGCGCCAGGCGGCGGGATCGACCTTGGGGACGTAGTGGTGGCTACGGACGAAGAAGCGGTCGATAGGGGTGATGTAGGCTTCGAGGAAGCCTTCGAGCGGCATCTCGACGTCGGCGGCGCGGGAGGAGCGGACGATCATGCCGCGCTTGGGAGCGGCGTTGAGAAGGACCGAACCGGCGGCAAGTTGGAAGAGATGGCGGCGCGAGAGTCGGGATGCAGGCATCCCTCTAGTTTCCCCAATTTGGCTGCAGACTGATAGTGGCTTCGGGGCGCATTTCGAACGTCTGCGTGTAGGGCGGACGGCCGGGGAGCGAGACGACCACGGTATGCTTGCCGACGATGAGCGGGATGAGGGCGGGCGTTTTCTGCGACTGCTCGGCGCCGTCGATGGTGATGGTGGCGCCTTGCGGCGTGGAGTTCACTTCGAGGAAGCCCTTGCGCTTTTCGAGGTTGATGCTGAGCGCCGTGTCGGTGGGGAGGGTGAAGATCCGGTTCTCGGTCTTATAGGTATCGAGCGTGACCGTGGCGGTGTGGCGGCCGTTGGGGAGTTCGACGACACAGGGACTGGTGCAGGGCGGGAGTTTGCCGTCGTCGATCACAACGCGGGCGCCCTCCGGATTGGTTCGCACGGCGAAGGCGAGCAGGCCGGGGGCGGCGGGCTTGGCCGGCGCGGCCGGGGCGGCGGGGGTCTGCGCGGCGGGCTTGGCCGGGGCGGGGGCGGCGGGTTTGGCATCGGGCCGCGCGTCCGTCTTCGGCGGTTCGGTGACGGTGGGGGCGGGCTCCTGCGCGACGGGCGCGGGGGGCGGTTCAGCGGGCGGAGTATCG
>CAYMTH010000697.1:0-3305 GCA_964393235.1 uncultured Solibacteraceae bacterium
CTGCCGCGTCAGGCCCTGCTTCTCGGCGAGCGTAAATCCGTCGGCCGGCAGCGGCATCAGCGCCGAGGCCCCGCCGCTGATCAGGCAGATCACCAGGTCCTGCGCTCCCGCCCCGCGCGCCAGTGCCAGTATCTCCTCGGCCGCCGCCACGCCGCGCTCGTCCGGCACCGGATGCGCCGCTTCCCGCAGTGTCACCCGCTTCAGCGGCAGCGTGTGTCCGTCTTTGACGATCACGCAGCTGGCCGTAATCTTCTTCCCCAGCAGCTTTTCGACGGCCTTCGCCATCGGCGCGCACGCCTTCCCGGCCCCGACGACGTAGACATTCCGGATCTTATCGAGCGCGTACCGCCCGCCGCCCGCCCGGAGAACGCCCCCGTCGACGCGCACATGCCGCAGCAGCGCCTTCTCCGGATCCGCCGCCTCCAGCCCCGCCCGAAAAATGGTGCCTGCCGCGAGTGTCCCCATTTTTTTCCGGCTCATCCCAGCACCTCCATAATCGCCGCCACCGCGACCTCCGGGTCGTCCGACTCCACCGGCACCCGCACATCGGCCTGTGCGTAATCCGGCACACGCTTCTGAAAGAGCGCCCGGAACTTCTCCGGATCCTTTGCCAGCGGCCTGTGCGCGAATCCCGAGACCCGCCGCAGCGCCGTCTCGTACGGCACATCCAGCCACACACTCATGCCCGCGCCGCGCAGTACCGCCCGGTTCCGTTCAAACGTGAACGCCCCGCCCCCCAGCGCCAGAACAAACTCCGCCCCGCTCTCCACGCGCGCCCGCAGCGCCGCGTGTTCAGCATCGCGGAACGCTCCCTCCCCCGCCGTCTCGAACATCTCGGCGATCGAACACCCCGCCGCCGCCTCGATATCGTCGTCGAGGTCCACAAACGGAAGGCCCATCCGCGCCGCCAGCCGCTTGCCGACCGTCGACTTCCCGCTGCCCATAAACCCAACCAGATAAATCGCCCTACGCATCTTTCACCGACTCCAGCATCGCCCGCAACCGCCCGTCCACCACCCCCGGCGCCAGCCGCGCCGCCGCCACCAGGCCCCACCCCAGCGCCGGCGTCAACACCGTCCGCGCGTCCTTCTCAATTCCATCGGCCACCGCCCGCGCCACCGTCTCCGCCGTCGACGCGAACCGCTTGTTGTGCGCCAGCTTTGCCGGCGGATGCCCGCCCAGCACGCTCGCCTGAAACGCCGTCTTCACGTACCCGGGGCACACCAGCATCGCCCCCACCCCGTGCCCTTCCAGTTCCATCCGCAGCCCCCGCGTGAACCCCTCCAGCGCCGACTTCGACGCCGAGTACAACGTGAACCACGGCAGCGTCACCTTGCTCGCAATCGACGCGACGTTGATCACCATCCCCCGCCGCCGCTCCACCATCGCCGGCGTCAGCCGCTGCGTCAGATCCACCGCCGCGAAGAAGTTGACTTCAAACATGTGCCGGCAATGCTCCATCGGCGTCTGCCACGACGGCGCGTAGATCCCGATCCCCGCGTTATTGATCAACACGTCCACCCGGCCCAACGCTCCCAGCGCCTCTTCCGCCGCACGCGCCCGCTCTTCCGACTGCGACAGATCCGCCGCAATCGACGCCGCCACCCCGTCCACCGGCCGCCGCGACACCGCCGCCACTCGCGCCCCGCGCCTCGTCAACTCGCCCGCCAGCGCCGCGCCGATCCCGCTCGACGCGCCCGTCAAAAGAATGTGACTGCCCTCTATCCGCACGCGAAGCGATAATAGTACCATGCCCGATGCGATGCTGCCTCTCTTCCCGCTCGGCCTCGTGCTCTTCCCCCGCACCCCGCTCCCGCTCCACATCTTCGAAGAGCGCTACAAGCTCATGATCAAGGAGTCGCTCGACTCCACCCGCGAGTTCGGCGTCGTCCTCGCCATGGAAAAAGGTATCGCCTCCGTCGGCTGCACCGCCCGCATCGAACGCGTCTCCCGCACCTACGAAGACGGCCGCATGGATATCGAAACCACCGGCTACCGCCGCTTCGAAATCGCCGAACTCAACGAGGACCGCCCCTTCCTCACCGCCGCCGTCTCCTTCTTCGACGACGACCCCGACCCCGAGCCCGCCCTCGATAAACTCGTCCACCAGGCCATCGCCGGCTACTTCTCCATCCGCTCCCTCAAGGTCGGCGAGGACCTCCCCGAACCCCGCCTCAACGACAACCAGCTCTCCTTCCAACTCGCCCAGGCCATCCTCGACGTCCATACCCGCCAGACCCTCCTCATGTCCCGCTCCGAATCCGAGCGCATCAAGAAACTTGCCGACTCCTTCCCCCTCGCCGCCGCCCGCGAACGCCGCAAAGAGCACTTCCGCACCCTCGTTCCCCGCAACGGCCACGCCCGCCTCCTCCCCAGCTCCTGACGCATGACCCGCCAGCACCTCATCATCGACGCCGACGACACACTCTGGGAAAACAACATCTTCTTCGAAAAGGCGTTCGAAGAGTTCGTCGACTTCCTCGACCATTCCCACATGACGCCGCAACAGGTCCGCGACGTCCTCGACGCCATCGAAGCCGTCAACGCCAAAATCCATGGCTACGGCTCCAAGAACTTCGGCCGCAACCTCGTCCAGACCTACCACCGGCTCGCCCAGCGCGAAATCAGCGAACAGGACCTCGAAACCGTCGTCTCCTTCGCCGAGCGCATCCTCGACCACCCCATCATCCTCCGCCCCGGCGTCGACGAAACTCTCGGCTATCTCCACGAACGCCATGAACTGACGCTCTTCACCAAAGGCCACCCCGACGAGCAGCGCATGAAGATCGACCGTTCCGAACTCGCCGGTTTCTTCCACCACGCCGAAATCGTCAAGGAAAAGGATGTGGCCGCCTACCTGAACCTCGGCGCGGCCCGCGGCTTCCACCCGCCCGCCACCTGGATGATCGGCAACTCCCCGAAAAGCGACGTCAACCCCGCCCTCGCCGCCGGCTACAACGCCGTCTTCCTCCCCCACCCCCGCACCTGGATCCTCGAACGCGAAGAACTCGCCCAGCCCGCGCCCGAGCTGAAGCTGATCGTCCTCGACCACTTCGGCCAGCTCCGCGACCACTTCTAACCAGATTTCCCCTAGGTGCCTGTCACCCAGGATTTGTCCGACCCTATTCGATCACCAGCCCCAGCAACCGCGCCAACTCCAGCGCCTGCGCCGCCGACACGATCGCCCCCCGCACATCCCCCGCCCCGACGATAAACCCGTCCGTCCCCCCCCCCCCCCAGTCCCTTCCCATCAACCCCCCCCCCGTCATATCGGCATTGCGCCGCGCCCCCCGCCCGCACACCGC
>CAYMTH010000698.1:0-3301 GCA_964393235.1 uncultured Solibacteraceae bacterium
AGGACCG
Source organism: uncultured Solibacteraceae bacterium (assembly GCA_964393235.1). Lineage (GTDB taxonomy): Bacteria > Acidobacteriota > Terriglobia > Bryobacterales > Bryobacteraceae. The sequence continues at coordinate 8 of CAYMTH010000698.1, forward strand.
CAAGCTCTTCGGCAAGCTCCTCGAAGACCTGCAGATCCCGTGCCCGCCCAACGGCACCGCGACCAGCGTCGAAGAGGCCTGCGCCGTCGCCGGCCGCCTCGGCTACCCCGTGCTCGTCCGTCCCAGCTACGTGCTCGGCGGCCGCGCCATGACCATCGCCTACGACGAGGACACCGTCCGCCGCTACATGACCGAAGCGGTCGTCTTCTCGCAGGACCGCCCCGTCCTCATCGATCGCTTCCTCCAGGACGCCGTCGAAGTCGACGTCGATTGCCTCTCCGACGGCGAAAACGTCCTCATCGCCGGCATCATGGAGCACATCGAAGAAGCCGGCATCCACTCCGGCGACAGCTCCTGCGTCCTCCCGCCCTTCGGCATCGGCGCCCGGGAACTGCAGACCATTCAGGACTACTCGGTCCGCATGGCCCGCGCCCTCCACGTCATCGGCCTGATGAACGTGCAGTTCGCCATCAAAGAGGGCAAGGTCTACGTCATCGAGGTCAACCCCCGCGCCTCGCGTACGGTGCCCTTCGTCGCCAAGGCGACCGGCGTCCCGCTGCCGAAGATCGCCGTCGGCCTCATGCTCGGCAAGAAGCTCACCGACTTCGCCCACATGACCCAGGGCAAGACCTCCGGCGTCCTCGACGTCCCGCAGTTCTTCGTCAAGTCCCCCGTCTTCCCCTTCAACAAATTCCACGGCGTCGACCCTGTCCTCGGCCCGGAAATGCGTTCGACCGGCGAAGTCATGGGCGTCGGCGAAAACTTCGGCGAGGCTTTCGCCAAAGCGCAGCTCTCGGCCGGCTCGCCTCTCCCCGCCGACGGCACCGTCTTCATCTCGGTGTCCGAACGCCACAAGAACGAAGCCGTCGAAGTGGCCCGCCGCTTCTCCGACCTCGGCTACAAACTCGCCGCCACCCGCGGCACCGCCGCCGCGCTCAAGGCCGCCGGCCTCGAATGCCAGACGGTGTTCAAGGTCAACGAAGGCCGCCCCAACGCGGTCGACCTCCTCAAGGCCGGTAAACTGAAGCTCGCCGTCTACACCACCGCCGGCGTCCACAGCTTCAGCGACGAAAAGGCCATCCGCCGCGCGGCCATCCAGTACCGCGTTCCCTGCATCACCACCATGTCGGCCGCCCGCGCCGCCGTGCAGGCGGCCGCCAGCCGCCGCCGCGACCCCATCCGCGTGTGGAGCCTGCAGGAAATCCACAAGACCATCTAAGAACGCAATAGAATCAGGGCATGCGCGCCATCGCCGTTCTCACGCTCACCGCGTGTGCCCTGACTGCTCAATCCCGGGACGAAATCCTCGCGGCCATGAAAAAGGCCGCGATTTTTTATTCCCAGAAGGCCTCCACCCGCGGCGGCTATCACTTCACCTACACCGACGACCTGAGCTACGGCCGCAGCGAACACGGCGAAGGCGCCACGCAGATCGAAACCCAGCGCGAGGGTACGCCCCTCGCCGGCATGGCCTTCCTCGAAGCCTGGTGGGCCACCGGCGACCGGTTCTATCTCGATGCCGCCGCCAACGCCGCCCGCGCCGGCGTCGCCGGCCAGCTCTGCTCCGGCGGCTGGGACTACATCGTCGAGTTCGACCCCGCCAAACGCGCCAAATTCCCCTACCGCGCCGACAACAACTGCGGCCCGAAAAACCCGCCCACCACCCTCGACGACAACGTCACCCAGGCCATGGTCCGCCTCCTCATGCGCGTCGACCGCGAGCTTGCCTTCAAAGACGCTCCCATCCACGACGCCGCCCGCTACGCCCTCGATAAACTCGTCGCCGCGCAATACCCCAACGGCGCCTGGCCCCAGCGCTTCCACGCCCCGCCCGACCCCGCCCGCTTCCCCGTGAAAAAGGCCTCCTACCCCGACTCCTGGTCCAAGCAGTGGCCCGGCGAAAACTACAAGGAACACTACACCTTCAACGACAACTCGATCGCCGACATGATCGACATGTTCCTCGAAGCCGGCCGCATCTATAACGAGCCCCGCTACACCGCCGCCGCGCGCAAAGGCGGCGACTTCATCCTCCTCGCCCAGATGCCCGAACCCCAGCCCGCCTGGGCCCAGCAGTACGACGCCGACATGCACCCCGCCTGGGCCCGCGTCTTCGAACCGCCTTCGGTCACCGGCGGCGAATCGCAGGGCATCATCCGCGTCCTCATGGTCCTCTACCGCGAGACCGGCGAAGCGAAGTACCTCGACGCCATCGGCCCCGCGCTCGCCTTCCTCGAACGCTCCGTCCTGCCCGGCGGCCAGCGCATCCCCCGCTTCCTCGAGCTCAAAACGAACCGTCCGCTCTACATCACCAAGGGCACGCAGATCCAGGCCCGCGGCCTCGGCTCCATCCGCCCCGACGGCTACCAGATCAGCTACGACGACAAGTCCGTCATCACCCACTACGCCGTCGTCACCACCGCCACCGGACTGCCCCGCCTGCGCCGCGATTTCGAAGCGCTCCGCAAACAACGCACCCCCCGCCCGGACCGTCTCCACGGCCTCTCCCCCTGGTCCGGACCCGAGGCGCCGGCCCGCCCCCAGTCCGTCGCGCAGATCCTCGCCGCCCTCGACGAACGCGGCGCCTGGGTCGAGGAAGGCGTCATCGGCAAGGCCGATAAAGTGGTCAGCGTCTTCGCCGCCCACGACATGGTGCTCACCATCAACGGCCGCCCCACGCCCATCAAGGAAAACGACCGCATAGAACTCTTCGACGGCGCCCAGCCGCCGCGTCAGAAAATCATCAAAACCAGCACCTTCAGCCGGAATCTCGAGCGCCTGGCAGCGGCACTCGGGCAAACTCGCTGATCCGCGCCAGGTCCACCGTCACCGTCCCGTCCGCCGTCGTTCCGAAGAGGTCGGTGAACTTCGCCCCGTAGACGATCTCCTCGTCGGCGTAGGAAAACCGCACGTGCACGTTCTGCGCGAACGTCTCGTCGACGCCGGAAATCGTCACCACCAGCTCCGGGTCATCGGCCAGAATCGCCGCCGCGTCCTTGCCCCACAACGGACTCTTCTCGTCGATCGGGTGCACCACCACCCACTGCGTCGGCAGCAGCACCACCGAGTCCCGTTCCAGCGGCAGCGAGAAGAACCGCCGCAACGGCCGCGCCGCGTCGCCGCGGTCCATCCAGCTGTACGTCATCGCCGCCTTCACGTCGATCAACTGGCTCTCCCGCCCGTTCGCGATGCGGAACATCAACCCCGTCCCCGTCTCCCGGTACGGCGCCACCACCGCCGCCTGCGACCGCAATAGATGTGCCGACGGCCGCGAAAACCGCGCGAACAGAATCC
>CAYMTH010000699.1:0-626 GCA_964393235.1 uncultured Solibacteraceae bacterium
CTCGCGGGCCGAGTTGCAGAAGGGCGCCTATCTGCGCGACGTGTTCAACAAGTACGGGGTACTGTAGGGGATTGCGCCGGACGCGGGCGGGATCGACACTGAAGCAAATGGACCATGCCCCGAGCGTAGAGTCCGGTAAGCGCATTCCGGCGCAAGACGCGGCCCGACTGCTTGCCGCCGCCGGCGGCTCGCAACCGAAGCTTCAAATGACGCGCCGCCGCCGGCCTCGCCTGATCTACTCCCGCCCGCGCACGTCCACGAGGAAGCTCACCAGCCGCCCGTGCTCCACTTCGGTGACGTAGCACGTCTTGCCCTCCGGCCCGCCAGACTCCAGCAAGTCCTACGTCCGCGACGTCTTCGCCATATTCGGGTACGCTTAGTGCATGAACTGTCCACAGTGCGGCTCGCCCGATCTGATTCCCGACGTCAAGGTGATCGACCGTGGACACGCCTACACTCGGCATGACCTCACCGCAGCCGTCGATGCCGATCCCTCAGCGCTGTTCTTCACCGGTCGGGTTGAATCCGAACTCCGCGCGCGCATCTGCGGCAGCTGCGGACACGCCACGCTGTATGCCACCAACGCCGCCGAGCTCTGGCGCGCCTATCAGCAGGCTCGATCCACC
>CAYMTH010000699.1:636-3295 GCA_964393235.1 uncultured Solibacteraceae bacterium
ATCCTGACGCCTACCGTCCCGCAATTTCAGCCCGGAATTGCACCAGCCGCCCGTGCTCCACTTCGGTGACGTAACACGTCTTGCCGTCCGGCCCGCCGAACGTAATGTTCGTCGGGTTCTTCCCCAGCACGTTCACCTCGCGCAGCACCTTCCCCTTCGGCGACACGATGGCCACCACGCCCTTGCCGTGCCGCGTGACGTAGAGATTTCCCTTCACATCCGCGCGCATGCCGTCCATGCCGAAATCGGGGAATTCGATGAGCAACTTCTTGCCGGAGATTGCCCCGTCCTTGCCGATCTTAAACCGCCACACGCGCCGCGAACCCGACTCGTTCACGTACAAAAACTTCCCGTCCGGCGACACCTCGATGCCGTTCGTCGTCGAATCCATCGACGCCGCCTTCGTCACCTTCGCGTCCTTGCCGATCCGCCAGATCTGCCCCTTGCCGCCCTTCCAATCCGGGTCCGACGCCCACAGCGTCCCGTCCGGCGCCAGCGCGATATCGTTCGGCTGATACGGCGTCGGCACCTTGGCGAAGGTCGAGATTTTGCGCGTCGCCGGATCGATCTCCAGGATCTGGTGCCCCTTGTAATCGGCCACGAACATGCGGCCCGCCGGTGTGAACCGGATGCCGTTGCCGAGGCTGCCTTCGGGCATCGAAACGAAGATCTCCGCCTTGCCGTCCGGCGTCACGCGGCCGATGGTATCGGTGCGCTGATAGGAGACCGCGTAGACGTTGCCGGCCTTGTCGGTGGCCGGGCCCTCCACGCCGGAGGTGAAGCTGTGCTCCGGCGTGAAAGGAGTGGCGACGAAGAGCGCCTGCGCCAGCAATAGCGAAAACATGGGCGCCTACTTCGCCGGCGCGGGGATCCGCGTCGTGTGCCGTTCCATCATCTGCCACTGCTTGCCGTTCTTCACCCACACCTGCAGCATCGTCAACGGCGTCTGCCCGTTGGCGTTGTGCGCCGTGACGCGGGCGCGGATGGTGGCCACCTTGCCGTAGACGTGGACCGTCTGCTCATGCACCTCGAACCGCCCCTTCGACTTCGCCAGCGCGGCGATCGCCTGCGCCTTGTTCTCAAGCAGCGTGTTCGAGTGGCTGTACTGCAACCCGTCGGCGAACAGCTTTTCGAGCGCCGCGGTGTCGCCCTTCACGGCCGCGTCGATGTAGGCCTGGTGCGCGGCCTTCACCTCATCCTCGGCCGTCGCGGCCATCCCCACGCCGGCGAAGGCCAGCAGCATTCCGGTCAACAACAGTGTCTTCATAGGCTCAAATCATATCGAAACTTTACTTCGCGCATTCGAAGTTCGCCGCGTCGTCGGTGGACCCGCTGCCCTTGTACTTCGCCGTGGCCGGGTAGGCGCACAGCGGACGGGTGCGGTCCTTGCGCGCGGCGACGATCCGCTCCGGCGCCACGCCCTTCTCCACCCACGTCTCCAGTGCCGCCGCGATGTTCAACGCCGGGTCGCCCTTCGGCGCGCCGCCCTGCCCGAAGTTGTTCGGCCCCGCGCCGCCGCCGCAGTGCTGCACGCCCGGCGCCATGAACAGCCGCACGAACGACACCGTCTGCTTCGCGCCCATCTTCTTCACCACGGCGTTGTAGTAATCGATCACAGCCTGCCCCGGAATCGCCGCGTCGCACCAGCCGTGGTACAAAATCAGCTTGCCGCCGCGCGCGGCGAACTTGCGCAGGTCGGGGTTGGTGGCACTCAGGTGGACGGCCACTTTCCGCGCGGCCGGCAGGTCCTTCTTCACGTCGAAGGTTTTGTAGTCCCAGTTCGGGTCGTTGTAGACCATGTACTTGAAGAAGTTGGTGCTGAACAGGTAGAGAGCGCTCTGCTCGCGCCCCGGGCCCGTGATCCACGCGCCCCAGCCACCGTTCTCCGCCTCGCCCGACATCGCGTAGCCCGGATACACGCGCCGGCCCTTCTCATCCTTCAGCCCGGCGTAGATCTCCCGCACCGCGTCCACCTGCGGCGCCGTCAGGCACATGTTCGATTCGGCGCCCTTGCACAGCAGCACGGCCGGGTCGAACCGGCACGCGCCCGGGTTCTCAATCACGCCGTCGCCCACGCCGTCGTTCTTGTCGCAAGCCGCCAGCGCGGCCGCCTGGATCGCCGGCAGCTTCGCGGCCGGGAAGTAGGAGGCCGGGTTCTTCAACGTCGCCACCGCGTTCTTCGCCGCCGCGGTCATCAGGTGGATCCAGTCGTTGGCCGGCGCGCCCGCGATGATGCCGTCGTAGTCCTCCGGATACCGCTGCGCCTCCATCAGCGCCTGGCGCCCACCGTTCGAGCACGACGTGAAGTAGGACTTCTTCGGCCCCGAGCCGTAGTAGGCCGTGATGATCTCCTTCGCCCGTACCGTCATCAAGTGGATCGCCCGGTGCCCGAAGTCGATGACCTTCTCCGGATGGTTCAGCGCCCAACTCGCGTCCACGCCGCCCTTCGCCGTGTGCCCCGTGTCGGTCGAGGCCGACGCGTATCCGTTGCGCACCGCCTCCACCAGGCCGCCGCGGCTCACCGACCCGGCATAGCCGCCGTTGCCGACGCCGAGGAACTTCCCGTTCCAGCCGTCGGCCGGCAGCCACACTTCGAGTGCGATCACAGAGTCGGCTGTCGGCGTCATCACTCCGGTCACCTCGCAGTGCGCCGGCGTAT
>CAYMTH010000700.1:0-3295 GCA_964393235.1 uncultured Solibacteraceae bacterium
TTCAGCGCCTCCGCCTCCTACGGCAACACCTCCCATCCCGTCACCTACTGGATCGTCGACATCGTCCAGGGCTCCATGTACCTGTTCACCATCTCGATGATCACCTTCTACGCCGGCGCCCTCGTCTGGCGCGAACGCGACGCCCGCATGGACGAGGTCGAAGACGCCGCCCCCGGTATCCCCTGGCTTCGCTACGCCGCCAAACTCTCCGCCCTCCTCTCCGTCATGGCCATTCTCCAATCCCTCGCCATGCTCACCGGCATCGCCGTCCAGACCTACCAGGGCTACTTCCGCTACCAGACCGGCCTCTATCTCTCCGAACTCTTCGTCTACGACTTCTCCACCTTCGTTTTCCTGGCCGTCCTCGCCTTCTGCGTCCACGTCCTGTCGCCGAACAAGTACCTTGGCTACTTCATCTTCGTCATCTTCCTCGCCGTCAACGCCTTCGTCTGGGACGCCGTCGGCGTCTCCACTCGCCTCGTCTCCTACGGCTCCCGGCCCGGCTACACCTATTCGGACTTCTACGGCTACGCGCCCTATCTCGCCAGCTGGTGGTGGTTCACCGCCTACTGGTCCGCGTTCGCTCTCCTGCTCGCCCTGTTCAGCATCGCCATCTGGCCCCGCGGCAAACAGCCCGACCTCCTCCCCCGGCTCCGCTCCATCGCCCCGTCCCACCGCCGCACGCTCGCTCTCGCCGGCGCCGTGTTCTCGCTCCTCGCCGGCTATCTCTACTACCAGTCCGCCGTCGTCAACAAGAACCTAACCTCCGACGCCGCCAGCGACCGCGCCGCCGACTACGAACGCACCTACAAAAAATACGCCGCCCTCCCCCAGCCCCGCGTCCTCTCCACCCGCTACGACATCGACCTGTTCCCCGATCAGCGCCGCCTCGTCGCCAAGGCCGAGTCGATCCTGACCAACAAGCACGCGCAGCCCCTCGCCGAACTCCACCTCCTGCTCGAACGCAACCTCGACTACGAAATCCGCATCGACGGCGCCACCCTCGCCTCCGACGACACCCGTCACCGCTACCGCATCTACAAGTTCAATCCGCCTCTTCAGCCCGGCGAAACCCGCGCCCTGCGCTTCACCGCCACCTTCGCCCCGAAAGGCATCGCCCAAACCGTCCGCTTCATCCAGATGAACCAGAACGGGACGTTTTTCAATAGCGACATCGCCCCGCAGATCGGCTACCAGCCCGGCGAAGAACTCTCCAGCCGCCAGGAACGCCGCAAACGCGGCCTTCCCGAAAAGGACCTCATGCCCCCGCTCGAGCGCGACTGCACCGCCAAATGCGCCGATTCCTACCTGAACAACAACTCCGATTGGGTCATGGTCGAATCCGTCATCTCCACCTCCCCGGACCAGATCGCCATCGCCCCCGGCGCCCTCCTCCGCGAGTGGCAGGAGAACGGCCGCCGCTACTTCCACTACAAGCTCGACCGCCCCTCCGCCAACTTCTACTCCTTCCTCAGCGCCCGCTACACCGTCGCCCGCCAGGTCCACAACGGCATCAACACCGAGGTCTACTACCACGCCGAACACCCCTGGAACGTGCCGAAGATGATGACCTCCATCCAGCAGTCCCTCGACTACTTCATCCGCAACTTCGGCCCCTACCACCACCGCCAGGCCCGCATTATCGAGTTCCCGCGCGTCTCCTCCTTCGCCCAGGCCTTCCCCGGCACCATGCCCTATTCGGAGTCCATCGGCTTCATCGCCAAGCTCGAAAAGCCCGATGACGTCGACATGGTCACCTACATCGTGGCCCACGAGATGGCGCACCAGTGGTGGGCCCATCAGGTCCTCGGCGCCAACATGCAGGGCGCCACGCTGCTCAGCGAGACGCTCGCCCAATACTCCGCCCTCATGGTGATGGAGAAGCTCTACGGCCGCGACATGATGCGCAAGTTCCTCGAGTACGAGACCGACCAGTATCTCCGCGCCCGCGGCCTAGAAGACATCAAGGAGCGTCCGCTGCTCCGCGTCGAGGCCTCGCAGGGCTACATCCACTACCGCAAGGGCTCCGCGGCGCTCTATTACCTCCGCGAAATGATCGGCGAGGAGGCCATCAACCGCGCGCTCCGCAAGCTCATCGCCGCGTACGCCTACAAGGAGCCGCCCTACCCCACCTCCTACGTCCTGCTCGACGCCCTGCGCGAGGAAACGCCCGCCGATCTCCAGTACCTGCTCGAAGATCTCTTTGAGCACATCACCGTATTCAGCAACCGGACCCATACGGCCACGGCGCGCAAGCAGGCGGACGGCCGCTACCAGGTGACCATCGAAGTCGAGGTCGCCAAGCTCCGGAGCGACGAGAAGGGAGTTGAAGTCGCCACCCCCGCCAACGACTTTATTGAGATCGGCGCCTTCGCCGCCCCGGCGAAGGGCCAGCGTTACGGCAAGACTCTCCACCGCGAGCGCCTCCGCCTCCGGTCCGGAAAGTCCACCCACACCTTCGTCGTCGCCGAACTCCCGCAAAAGGCCGGCATCGACCCGATTCATCTGCTCATCGACCGCATCCCCGACGACAACCTCAAGACTGTTACCGTCGCCAACTGATCTCCGTTCCCCGCCGGCTCAAGGAGGAGGTAGCTCCGTGAACGGGCGGATTTGGGTACGCCCCGCATCCTCACCCCACTCTGGTACACTCCGACGCGATGGGACAATCAGCGGGGAAACTGGACCTGAACCAGTATTTTGACCACTTCAAACAGTCGCTCGCGGACCGCTACCGCGGATCGGTATTCACCGGCGGATTTACCGCACTTGAGGCTCGGTTCAAAGAAATCCGAGGGGGCAGGTTGCTGACCGTCGACGACATACTCGCGCTGTTCGACACGGACCTTCCATACATACAGGATTGGACCAAACCCGATCGGGCCGATCTGGAGAATCGGCTGAAGGACTTCCGCGTACCCGATCTCCTGAAGCGATTGCAGGGTGCTGGATACGACAAAGGGCTGATCGCGGAGATCCGGTACGCCCTCCGGGAAATCAGCCTGATGGGGCTCGTTCTACATCACCTCTATCCGGACCGTTTCGCTATCTGCAGCCACCATATCGGGAGCCTGCTCTACATCGCCAACACGCCATCGGTGTCCAAGTACTACCTGGCATATTGCGAAGAACTGCGGGAATGGGCCAGAGCTCTGTCGGCAAACAAGCTGAACGTCGCGGAAGCCCAGTTCGCCCTATGGACCTGGTACCGGCTCGCACACTTCGGCAGAAAGGAGGAGCAACGAAAGCATCGCCGCGCCTTCCGTGACGATCCTTGGATCAAAGAGCGCCGGGC
>CAYMTH010000701.1:0-3277 GCA_964393235.1 uncultured Solibacteraceae bacterium
CTTCGTCGCCGTCAACCCCTTCCTCGGCCTCGCCGAGATGCCCTTCCTCGAAGCCGCCCGGCTCCTCGAAAAGGTGGCCCACGGCTCCATCCTCCCCTCCTCCGAACACTTCCTCACCCAGCTTCGCGAACGCGCCATCGACGACTCCCACATCGCCGCCGCCCTCCACAGCGAAGGCCTCCCCGCCGCCAACCTCCTCCAGGAGCTCCGCGACGTCGAATGCCCCCTCCGCATCGAAACCGTCGCCGACTCCCTCGACCGCCAGAACGGCTCCGGCTGGACCCCCTTCCTCATCGACGAGATCTCCAAATGGTGCTCGTCTTACTTCGACTGCGGCCAGTCCGTCTGGGAAATGCCCGGCAAGTCCGCCTCTCTCTACGAGACCTGGAAACGCACCGCCGCCCTCGACGCCAACCCCGAACTCTTCGGCCTCCCCGGCTTCCGCCAGTTCGTCGGCAACCTCCCCGACTCCCCCGGCGCCGCCATCGCCTACGCCCTCGAAGCCCTCGACGTTCCCACCCGCCTCACCGTCGACTTCCTCCACCGCCAGCTCATGACCGTACCCGGCTGGGCCGCCTACGCCGCCGGCCTCGACCGCGACTCCGGCTCCACCGCCGTCACCCGCGAACTCCTCGCCATCCGCCTCGCCTACGACTGCGCCCTCCTCCCCCTCGCCCCCGGCTGGCAGTGCCGCGAAACCCCCGCGCCCGCCCCCACCGGCGCCCTCGAGGCCCGCTACATCGCCCAGCGCGCCGCCGAACACGCCTACCGTTCGTCGCTGCTCACCAAAATCCGCTCCCCCCGCCCCGCGCGCCCGGACACCGCCCGCAAAACCCTGCAGGCCGTCTTCTGCATCGACGTCCGCTCCGAACCCTTCCGCCGCGCCCTCGAAGCCCAGTCCCCCGGCATCCAGACCATCGGCTTCGCCGGCTTCTTCGGCCTCGCCATCTCCTACGAGTCCACCGCCCGCTGCCCCGTGCTCCTCTCGCCCCGCTACGAGGTCGCCTCCGCCGCCGCCCCGTCCGGCGGCCTCCTCCCCGGCCTCAAGTCCGCCTGGAAGAGCCTCGCCACCTCCGCCGCCGCCTGCTTCTCCGCCGTCGAGGTCGCCGGCGCCTGCTTCGGCCTGTCGATCCTCCTCCGCAGCGCCCGCCGCCCCGCCCCGGCCCTCCCCGCCCCGCAACTCGCCTGGTCCATCCCGCTCCAGGAGCGCATCGACCTCGCCGCCGGCGCGCTCAAAAACATGAGCATCGCCCCCGAGCGCCTCGCCCGCATCGTCCTCATCTGCGGCCACGGCAGCGCGACGCAGAACAACCCCTACGCCTCCAGCCTCGATTGCGGCGCCTGCGGCGGTCACAAGGGCGACGTCAACGCCCGCCTCGCCGCCGCCATCATGAACGACCCGGCCGTCCGCGCCGGCCTCCGCGAACGCGGCCTCGCCATCCCGGAGGATACGGTCTTCATCGCCGGCCTCCACAACACTACCTCGGACGACGTGGTCGTCTTCGACGAAAACCTCCTCTCCGCCGAAGACAGCCGCCAGCTCCGCGAGTGGCTCGACGCCGCCGGAGCCCGCGCCCGCGCCTCCCGCACCCCCGCCGGCCCGGCCCCGGCCACCCGCTCCCCCTACCGCCTCGCGTCCCTGTTCCGCCGCCGCACCGGCGACTGGTCCGAGGTCCGCCCCGAGTGGGGTCTCGCCGGCAACGCGGCCTTCATCGCCGCTCCCCGCTCCAAAACGGAGTCCCTCGACCTCCAGGGCCGCGTCTTCCTCCACGACTACGACGCCGCCCTCGACCCGGACTCCTCGGTCCTCCAGCTCATCCTCACCGCCCCCGTCGTCGTCGCCAGCTGGATCAACCTCCAGTACTACGCCTCAACGGTGAACAACCGCCTCTACGGCAGCGGCAACAAAGTGCTCCACAACGTCGTCGGCGGCTTCGGCATCTGGGAAGGCAACGGCGGCGACCTCCGCTCCGGCCTCCCCCTGCAGTCCCTCCACGACGGCTCCCGCTGGATCCACGAACCGCTCCGGCTCCAGGTCATCGTGCAAGCCCCCCGCGAGCGCATCGACCACGTCCTCCGCCAGAACCCGAACGTCCACGCGCTGGTCCGCAACGGCTGGATCCTCCTCTCCGCCATCGAGGGCGACTCCGTCTACGAGCGCCGCCCCCTCGGCGACTGGCAGGAATCCGCCGCCTAAAACTCCACGCGCAACGCGAACTGCCCCGAACGCCCCGGTTTCGCGCTGTTGATCACGCCAAAGGTGGGCACGCCGAGCGAATGCGCCGGCTGGTTGAAGTTGGCGTGGTTGAACAGATTGAAGAACTCCGCCCGCACCTCGAAGCGCAGTTGCTCCCGGATCGGAAACGTCTTGATCAGCGAGCTGTCCAGGTTCACCGTGCCCGGCCCGGTCAGTATCGACCGGCCGGCGGTGCCGAATCGGAACGCCGCCGGCGCGCGGAAAGCGTCGGTATTGAACCACCGCGAAAGGCTGCGTTGATCGGCCGGCAGCTCGGGATTGCCCACCAGATCCGCGCGGATCGCGCCGGGGGTAAACGCGTTGGTCAGGTTCACGGAATTAAATACGCTGAACGGCGACCCGGCCTGGTACGTGCCGATCAACCCCGTCTTCCATCCCCCCGCGATGCGGTCCACCACCGCGTTCCGCTTCCACCGCGGCAGCGCGTAGACCAGACTCATCACCGCCCGGTGCCGCACGTCGCTGCCCGATAGCCCGCGGTCCAGACCGCGGTTGTAATAGTCCATGTAGCTGCCCGTGTCGCCGATCTCGGAGAACGACTCGACGTCATCCAGGAACTTCGAGAACGTGTAGTGCGCCAGCAGCGAAAGCCCCGAATGGAACCGCCGTTCCACCTTCAGAAATCCGGCATGATAAGCCGAGTTTCCCAGCGGCGGATTGATCACCGAAACGTTGCTGAACTGCGGGAACGGCCGCCGGGACTGCGCGTCTCCGGGACCGAGCCTCGCAAACGGCACCTGGTTGATGGACATGTCGGGCGCCGTGAGATGGTGGCTCAGGTTGCCGATATAGCCGGCCTCCAGCAGCAGCGACTTCGGCAGCTCCTGCTGAATCGAAAGGTTCGACTGGTAGGAGACCGGCGTGGGGCGGCTCCGTTCAAAGAAGGTGACCGCGGTATTCGGAGCCCGCCCCGGCGCCACCGCGCCGAAGCCCGCGCCCAGTTGATCCACCGTCGGGCGGGACAACGCCGGAAAACCATCCCGCATCCGCATCGCGGAGTTGAAGCCCGGCTGCGTCGCG
>CAYMTH010000702.1:0-3274 GCA_964393235.1 uncultured Solibacteraceae bacterium
CTATATCCTCGTATCGCACCCAGGTGCCGTTGCCGAGGAAATCGACTTCGACACGAATCGTGGCCGTGGCCTGGAGGTGAAGGACTTTGCGGGTGAAGCCGGTCATCAGATAGGGGTCGCTGGGTTCGTTTGCCTTTACCGCCGCGTTGCGCCACACACCGCCCCAACCGGCCGGCTTGCCCCAACTCCACAGATCATCCGTCTTGCCGAACCAGATGCCTGCCTGCGGCTGGCCACCCAAGGCGTTGTTGTCGGCGTTCGGCGTCGTCTGGTTGCCGCCCAAGGCCAGCAGGCCGCGGAAGGCGGTGAAGTCAGGGATGATCCGGAGATGCTGGCACACCGGCTTCACGCCCCAGATTTTGCCCTCGAAGGCGATCGGCTGCAGCTCGTAGAACATGCCCTGGATGTCCATCAGGAAATGCTCCGTCTCCACTTCGCGGATGCGCATCCACTCCGTCTGCCAGGCGTGCTGGAACGCATGAGACGCCTTCGGCAGACGATAGCGCTGCCACTTCCCTTCCACGAGCGCCCACAACAGCACCGAGCTTTCATCCCAGCCCGTTGCGAACATCACTTGGCCCATGTCCTGCCGGGCCGCGACGTCCATGTGCGGCTTGCGGCTTAGCGCGCGCCAGGACTTGCCGTCGAACTCGAACAGGCGCGCGTCGTTGTCGCCGTAGTTGTAGAAGCCATTGTTCGCAATCACGATACGGCCCTGGGCGGTGTAGCCGCCTTTGAAATGCGGGCGCGCCTTGATGTTCATCGCGGTCAGGACGTTGACCGCCTCGGACGCTTTCAGGGTCTGGACGTCCACTTCGTACAGCAGGCCTTCCATGGTGAGGCAGTAGACGCGGTTGGCCGGGTCGGTGAGGTGGCGGAAGGTCGAGGTGAGGCGGTGATCGAAGAGGTCCTTGATGGGGCGCACTTCGCCGGTGGCGGAGATGGCGTAGGGGCCGATGAAGCACTGGCTCGATTCCTTGTGGATGAGCCTGTTGGCGTGGGTGCCGTCGTGGCGGGCGACGCGGGTGGCCTTCAGATTCTCGTCGATGCGGTAGAGCCAGAGGTTCGTGCCGGTGCGCGCTTTGTGGGAGTTGTAGTTGACGGCCCAGAGGGCGTCGGCCCAGGGCATAAGGGCGCCGATGCCGGCCTCGGAGCGGGGGGCGGTGGAATCGCCGGCGAGACCGACGTTCGGGAGAGGGGACTGGGCGCGGGAGGCGGCGGCGGAGGCGAGGAGGGAGAGAGCGTTTCGACGGTTCATCGGGAAAGCCCAGTATATTGGAAAGTATGCGTTATCCAGAACATCTGATTGCGATCATGCGAGAGGAACTGACGGCTCACGGGGTGGAAGAGACGCGGACACCGGAAGCGGTGGACGCGGCGCTGGCTCCCGGGAGCGGGACGGTACTGGTGGTGGTGAACAGCGTTTGCGGCTGCGCGGCGGGCAAGGCCCGGCCGGGCGTGGTGAAAGCGCTGCTCGAGAGCGAAGTGAAACCGGATAAGGCCGTTACGGTCTTTGCCGGCGCGGACGTGGAAGCGGTGGCGCGGGTGCGGGAACTGCTGACCGGATTCCCGCCGTCGTCGCCTTCGTTTGCGATCTTCCAGGATGGCAAGCCGGTCTACATGATGCACCGGTTCCAGATCGAAGGCCGGAACGCCGAGGCGATCGCCGGCGACCTGAAGAATGCGTTTGCCGAGTTCGGCGCGCAGTCGGTGCAGTAGGTGACTATGACGCGCCGGGATTCGTTGCGAATGGCCCTGGGGGCGGCTTCCCTGCCCCTCGCTGGTGCGCCGACGGCAACGATCTCGGCGCGTTCGATGCGGTTGAATCTGGTCAACACGTGGACGACGGTGATGTCGTCGAGCGACTACCGGGACACGCTTGGGGTGACGGTCCGGAGCGGGGGGATCGAGGGGATCGGCGAGGGGGCTCCGATTGTGCGGTACGGCGAATCGGCCGCGCAGGGAATGGCGATTGTGAAGGGGCTGGAGGGGCTTTTCGCGGGGGCGCATTTGACGCAGTACGCGAAGGTGCTGGACCGGGTTTTCGCGAAGGTCGACGGGGCGTGGGCGACGAAGGCGGCGATCGACATCGCGCTGCACGACTGGGTGGGGAAGAAGCTGGGCGTGCCGCTGTGGAAGATGTGGGGGCTCGACAAGTCCGACGCGCCAGTGACGACGTTTTCGATCGGGATCGATAAGGCGGAGGTCATCCGGCGGAAGGTGCGGGAGGCGGCGGCGTATCCGGTGCTGAAGATCAAGGTCGGGCTGTCGAACGATGAGGAAGTGATCGAGGCCGTGCGGTCGGAGACGAAGAAGCCGCTGCGGGTGGACGCGAATGAGGGGTGGAAGAGCGTTGACGAGGCGGTGCGGAAGATCAAGTGGCTGGAGAAGCAGGGCGTGGAGTTTATCGAGCAGCCGCTGCCGGCCTCGATGCTGGCCGAGACGGGCGAGGTGCGGAAGCGGGTGGACATGCCGATTCTGGCCGATGAGTGTTGTCTGCACCCGGAGGACATTCCGCGGATTGCGCCTTATTTTGACGGGATCAACGTGAAGGTCGACAAGTCCGGCGGGTTGCGGCAGGCGATGCGGATGATCGAGATGGGGCGGGCGCTGAAGTTGAAGGTGATGTGCGGGTGTATGGTGTCGAGTTGGCTGGCAATCACGGCCGCAGCGCAGCTTTCGCCGCTGATCGACTACGCCGATCTGGACGGGAATCTGCTGATCCGGAACGACCCGTACGAGGGCGTGCGGGTGGTGGACGGGAAGCTTGTTCTGCCGGACCGGCCGGGCGTGGGCGTGGTGGCGCGTTAGCGCGGGAGCAGGCGGCGGACCCAAGCGGCGTAGGCGTCGATCCAGCGCTGGAGGAAGGCGGGTGTCGTCGCTGACGAGGTTGCCGGCGTCGTCGAAGGTGCCGGGGCGGACCTGCAGGAACGTCTCGGGCTGGCCGAGGGTGGGCATGTCCATGTGGGCGAGCATGGCGCGGAGATGCTGCTGGGCCATGGCGGTGCCGGCGGCGCCGACCGAAGCGCCGATGACGCCGGCGGGCTTGCCGGGCCAGGAGCTCTGGCCCCAGGGGCGGGAGCCGTGGTCGATGGCGTTTTTGAGAGGGGCGGGGACGGAGCGGTTGTATTCGGGGGTGACGAAGATGACGGCGTCGGCGGCGGCGAGTTGGGATTTGAACTCGACGACGGCGGGGGACGGGGAGGCGTCGTCGTCCTGGTTGTAGAGGGGGAGGTCGCCGATGGAGACGCGGGTGAGGGCGAGGTCCGGCGGG
>CAYMTH010000703.1:0-240 GCA_964393235.1 uncultured Solibacteraceae bacterium
CGCGCAGCGGGTGGCGTACGGGGAGATCGGCACGCTGGAGACCATGCGGGGGAAGGCGAAGCTGTTTGCGGTGGAACGGCGGGGCGGGTATCCGTGGGCGGAGGGGTATTTCAACCGGAACGATCATCTGCCGCTGCCGGCGAAGCTGGCCAACGACGGGCGGACGGTGCGGCTGCCGCTGCGGGTGTACGAGCCGCGGGACGGGGAACTGGCGGTGGTGCTGTTCCAGATGCGCCCGAC
>CAYMTH010000703.1:250-3268 GCA_964393235.1 uncultured Solibacteraceae bacterium
TCGAGGTGCGTTGCAACGGGCGCGAGGTGGGGCCGTTGACGGTGACGGACGGGTGGAAGGATCCGCAGATTTTCTCGCCGCGGCCGCAGCCGAACTCGGGCGGGAAGGGGGAGTATGCGGTGGACCCGGCGCAGCGGTTGATGCGGGTGACGGGGCGGGTGGCGGCGGGGATGCTGCGGCGCGGGGAGAACGAGATCGCGATCCGGGTGGTGGAGCGGGGCGTCTACCGGATCGGTGAAGATATACAGATCGAAAAAGTGGAACTGGCCGTATAATCGAATCGCGATGGCACCCGAAGCCGTTTCCGGGTCGTTCTGGTTTCTCTTCGCATTCGACGTTTGCGACGAGATCCGGTTGGAGACGCTGCGGGGGCGGGAAGACGGACCGGCGGCGGGGCCGGAGGCGGTGCAGTTCGAGCGGCCGCCGGTGATGGAACGGTTGGGGCCGATGGCGATTCCGGGGGGCGGGCGGCTGCACGGGGAGTTGAACTACTACGACTACGGCGTGATCAGCGTGAAGCTGGAGATGCCGTTCCGGCTGACATGGGCGGAACTGGTGGCCGGGGCGGGGGCGATGATGGAAAATCCGGACGCGCGGGAGCACGCGGAGGCGGCGGTGCGGGACCGGATCGGGCGGGTGGGCGAGGCGATGGTGCGGCCGCGGGAGACGTGGCTGGACGAGGAATACGTGGTGATTCACGTGGATTCGGGCGGGTGGACGGCGGAGGATCTGATCGCGCGGCACGGGGCGGAGATCGCGCAGATCGTGAGGGGGGAGCGGACGGCGCTGGCGTCGGGGGAGGTGGCGGAGATGCTCGGGTCGCGGCTGTCTTACTATCCGAACGATCTGATGGTGGCGGGGTGGACGGGGACGTTTCTGCTGGACACGGCGGCGGGGGCGGCGTCGGCGGTGCGGTTGCTGGAGTATGCGAATGCGCAGTTGCTGGAGTTCAGGTATTACGACCAGGTGCTGACGCGGGTGCTGGAGGGGGTCTACGATTCGCTGGAGCGCGGGGGCGGGCTGTTCCGGCGCTGGCGCATGGGGCTTGAGGCGCGGCGATTGAATACGTTGCTGCTAGAGGTGCGGGAGTTGACGGAACGGGCGGACACGGCGATCAAGTTTTTGAGCGACATGTACTCGGCGCGGGTGTACAGGCTGGCGGCGGAGAGGATCGGCGTGGGGGATTACCGGCGGCTGGTGGACGCGAAGCTGCACACGGCGGCGGAGCTGTACCGGTTCATGATGGACCAGTTTCACGCGGGCCGGGCGTTTGTGCTGGAGCTGATGGTGGTGATCATTCTGGTGATCGAACTGATCTATCTGTTTCGCGGGGTGGGGTGATGGGCAACCGGGAGATTGCGCAACGGCTGGCGGAGGTGGCGTCGCTGCTGGAGATGCAGGGGGCGAATCCGTACCGGGTTAGCGCGTACCGGCGGGCGGCGGCGACGGTGCGGGATCTGCGGCGGCCGGCGGGGGAGATGCTGGATGAATTGGAGGAGCTGCCGGGGATCGGGGAGCGGCTGGCGGCGGCGATCCGGGAGATGGCGACGACGGGGCGGTATCCGCTGCTGGAGCATTTGCGGGGCGAGGTGGACGCGGTGAAGGTGCTGCAATCGGCGCCGGGGATCGGACGGGTGCAGGCGGAACGGCTCCACCGGGAGCTCGGGATCGACTCGCTGGAGGATTTGGAAGCGGCGGCGCATGACGGGCGGCTGGAACTGGTGATGGGGTTCGGGTCGAAGCGGGTGGCGACGATCATGGACGCGCTGGCGTCGCGGCTTGGGCGTGGAAGGCGGGAGGGCGGGGAAGCGCCGCCGGTGGCGGAGTTGCTGGACGTGGACCGGGAGTACCGGGAAGCGGCGGCGGCGGGGCGGTTGCCGAAGATCGCGCCGCGGCGGTTCAATCCGGCGAAGGAGGCGTGGCTGCCGATTCTGCACACGGAGCGCGGGGCGCGGCACTATACGGTGCTGTTTTCGAACACGGCGCGGGCGCACGATCTGGGCAGGACGGGGGACTGGGTGGTGATCTACGAGGACGGCGGGACGGGCGGTTCGCAGCACACGGTGATCACCGACCATCACGCGGGCCCGTTGGCGGGGAAGCGGGTGGTGCGGGGGCGGGAAGCGGAGTGCCGGGCGTTTCATCAGGACACTCGGGACCGCGTTTCAGCTTAGGCGTTTTCTTCTTTTCGGCGTCGGAGTGGAGGGTTTTGGCGAATTCGGCTTTGAAGTCGCGGTAGGCGGAGGAGTCGGTGACGAGGTCGGCGGTGCGGGGGAGGTACTCGATCTCGCTAACGGTGGAGAGGATTCGTTCGAAGAAGGGCGGGTGGGTGCGGAAGAAGCTGGCGGATTTGACGTAGCCCTTCTCGGCGGCCATTTTGTCGAAGAAGGTGATGAAGCCGCGGGGATCGTAGCCGGACTTCCAGGCATACTGGGCGCCGAGCTGGTCGGCTTCGGCTTCGAATTCGCGGCTGACGCCGAGCAGGGAGAGATCGAGCACGAGGCCGAGGCCGAGGAAGCCGGCCTGGAAGAGGTAGTAGGCGCCGATGGAGGCCAGGCCACCGGTGGAGACGATGACGGCGATCTGCGCCATCTGGTAGATGAGGCCGGCGATATTGGCGCGTTTCATGAGCTTGGCGCCGTGGCGGGCGGAGACGTGGGCGAGTTCATGGGCGATGACGCCGGCGAGTTCGGACTCCGATTCGGCGCGTTCGATGAGGCCGGTGTTGACGAAGAGCAGGCCGCCGGGGAGGGCGAAGGCGTTGATCTCCTGGCTGTGGAGGACGGTGAGTTTGACGGGGACTTTGAGATCGGAGTTGGCGGCGACGCGGTTGGCGATGCGCTGGACGTATTCCTTGATGCGCTTGTCCTCGACTTCGGGCGGGACGAGGGAGTACATCTTGAGTTCGCGGAGGGCGTCTTCGCCGAGCTTGACGTCCTTCTGCTGATCCTTGTCCCTGGAGATTTCGCGGATGCCGATATCGTCGATGTTGCCGTTGGGACGAAGGCGGGCGCGGCC
>CAYMTH010000704.1:0-3264 GCA_964393235.1 uncultured Solibacteraceae bacterium
CTGATCCACGGCGACGCGGCGTTCGCGGGCCAGGGCGTGGTGCTGGAAACGTTGAACCTTTCGCAGCTGGACGGCTACACGACGGGCGGCACGATCCACCTGGTGATCAACAACCAGATCGGCTTCACGACGCGGCCGGACGACAGCCGCAGCTCGATCTACGCCACCGACATCGCCCGCACCGTGGACGCGCCGATCTTCCACGTGAACGGCGACGATCCGGAGGCTTGCGCGCACGTGGCGCGGGTGAACCTCGAGTTCGAGGAGCTGGCGGTGGTGGACGAGGTGGCCGTGCGGCGGGAGATCCCGCAGACGGCGGCCGACGCGAACACGCTGCAGCGGGTGATCTACGGCTCGACGGCGTTCCCGGAGGACTTCCACGTCCATCCGAAGCTGAAGAAGTTCCTGGATTCGCGGCTGCAGATTCTGGAAGGCGGCCCGATCGACTGGGCGGCGGCCGAAGCGCTGGCGTTCGGTTCGCTGGCGCTGGAGGGCACGCCGGTGCGGCTGTCGGGCCAGGACTGCGGACGCGGCACGTTCAGCCAGCGCCACCTGGTGTTCCACGATTCCGAGACGGGCGATCCGTTCATCCCGATGCAGCACCTGGCGCCGAATCAGGCGCGGTTCGAGGTGTGGGATTCGAGCTTGAGCGAATACGCCGTGATGGGCTATGAGTTCGGCTACTCGGTGGCCGATCCGCTGAGCCTGGTGATGTGGGAAGGCCAGTTCGGCGACTTCGCCAACGGCGCGCAGATCATGATCGACCAGTTCATCTCCTGCTCCTACTCGAAGTGGGGTCAGCCGAGCGGCCTGGTGCTGCTGCTGCCGCACGGGCAGGAAGGGCAGGGTCCGGAACACAGCTCGGCGCGCCTGGAGCGGTTCCTGCAGCTGTGCGCGGAAGACAACATGCAGGTCGTCAACCCGACGACGCCGGCGCAGTACTTCCATCTGCTCCGCCGCCAGATGTACGGCGGGGAGGACCGGCGCGGGATGCGCAAGCCGCTCGTGGTGATGACGCCGAAGAGCCTGCTGCGCCACGTGAAGGCGACGTCGAAGCTCAACGACCTGACGACCGGCGGGTTCCGCGAGATCATTGGGGACACGAACCTGATGGCGGCCGACGAAGTGCGGCGCGTGGTGCTGACCAGCGGCAAGATCTACTACGAGCTGGCCGAACACCGCGAGAAGATCGCGGCGCGCGGCGTGGCCATCGTCCGGCTGGAGCAGTACTATCCGTTCCCGAAGGCCGAGCTGCAGGACGTGCTGATGCGGTATCCGGTGACGGCGGAAGTCTGCTGGGTGCAGGAAGAGCCGAAGAACATGGGCGCGTGGCGCTTCGTCCGCGAGCACATTCAGCCGATCCTGGATCCGACGCGGCGTTCGCTGCGCTACATCGGGCGCGCCGAATCGGCCAGCCCGGCGCCGGGTTCGCTGAAGCGGCACCAGTCGGAGCAGGCCGAGATCCTGGCCGAGTCGTTCAGCAACGATCCGACGCCGCGGGCGAAGACCCGGCTGGTGGTTCGCCGGAAGCGGTAAGCCGCAGCAGGTACACATCGGAAGAAGAGATTGGCCGGGCGCCCAAACGCCCGGCCAATTTCGTTGTATCGGCGTTATTTTCGGGGATCTCCCAGCGGATGGCGTCGACGGTCTCGGCGTGGGGGTCGGCGAGGGCGTGAGCCAGCAGCAGGACGTTGACGGCCGAGCCCTGCCAGCGCGGGGCGACGACGCGGGCGGGCAGGTGGCCGGTGCGCTTCCCGTCGATGTGCCAGAGCAGGAAACCGGCCACGCCATCGGCGTCGAGCAGCACGGGGCTGCCGGCGTAGCGCGGGTGGCGCAGGATCTCGGTGACGGGGAGCGGGGAGGCGCCGGGGGAGTGCGCCAGGTGGTCGAGATAGAGGCGCGCGACCTGGTCCGCCGGGGCCTCCGCGAGCGGGACGATGCGGGCGCCGGCGGGCATGCGGCCGGAGGCGCGGACGCGCGCGGCGAGCGGCACGACGGCGGCGCGCGCGGCGGCGATGGTCGATTCGACCACCGTCATCCGCTGGACCGCCGTGAACCCGGCGGCGGTGAGGAACGGGCGGGCGTCGGGTTCGCCGAGTTCGTTGGCCGTGGCGAGGATGGCCGGGCAGCGGTGCGCGGCGGCCTGGTCGCGGACGGCGTCGATCAGCCGGCGCCCGATGCCGCAACGGCGGCGGGTGCGGACGACGCGCAGGCGGACGGCGAACAGCGCGTCGTGGCCGAATTGGAAAGACACGGCGCCGGCGATGAACGGGGGCTCCGGCGCGACGGCGAGCAGGTACTCGCGGGCGCCGAAGCCGACGGGCGGATCGGGCAGCAGCATGCGCACGGCGGCGCCTTCGTCGGCGCGGGGCGGGCGGATGCGGAGCGGTTCAGGCGCGGTGGCCGGCACGGCGCAACTCCTCGGCCTGGCGGCGGTGGGCGGCGGCCCGGGCGGCGTCGCCCTGGCGTTCGAGGACGCCGGCGAGGCTGTCGTGCGCCAGGGGTGATTGCGGGTAGATCCGGAGGGCGAACTCGAAGGCGCGGGCGGCGCGGTCGAGCTCGCCGAGTTCGGAGAGGGCCGAGCCGAGCAGCAGGTGGCCGGCGGGTTGATTGTAGTCGTAGTTGAGCGACTCGATGGCGGCTTCGGCTGCGGCTTCGTGGCGCTTCCGGGTAAGCAGCGCGCCGGCGAGGCCGCGCCAGGCTTCGGCCGAATGGGGGTTCCGTTCGAGCGCGCCGCGGAAGGCGGCCTCGGCCTCTTCGGGCTGCTGGAGGGAGAGGTAGGCGCGGCCGATGGCGGCGCCGATACCGGGGTTTTCGGGCTGGGCGGCGGCGGCGAAGCGGAGGTGTTCGAGGGCGGCGGCGGGCTGGCGGTCGAACAGCAGGAGGTTGGCGCGCAGGACGTGGAAGGCGGGATCGGGATTGGCCGCGGCGAGAGCGCGATCGACGATGGCGCGGCAGCGGGGTGCGTCGCCGGCGCGGAGGCAGGCCTGGGCGAGCCACAGCTGGACGAGGTCGACCGACGGGTCT
Organism: uncultured Solibacteraceae bacterium; assembly: GCA_964393235.1. Lineage (GTDB taxonomy): Bacteria > Acidobacteriota > Terriglobia > Bryobacterales > Bryobacteraceae. Next base: position 3,028 of record CAYMTH010000704.1, read on the forward strand.
TCGGCGGCGAGGGGCTCAAGGAGGCGGACAGCCTCGGCGGGGCGGTTGGCGGCGAGCTGGACGCGGGCGAGGTTGATCTCGCGTTCCCATTCGGCGCGTCGGCGGCGGCGGACGTTCTCTTCGGAGGGCTCGTCGGCGTAGCCGAGCGCGGTGAGTTGATCGAGGGCGGCGGCGGTATCCCAGGGATCCGGGAAATCGGCTTCGGGCAGTAGGCCGGCATCGCCGGGCAGAGCGTCC
>CAYMTH010000705.1:0-3262 GCA_964393235.1 uncultured Solibacteraceae bacterium
GAAGGTCGCGCGCCGGATCAGGGTGCGGCGATCGGCGGCGGAGGCGGGGGTGAGTCCTTCTTTGTCGAGGCGCTGGCGGACGAAGTGATCGATGGCGTTAGCGCCGGCGGGGACCGGGGCCTTTTGCGGGGGGATGAACGACCAGTGTTTCTGCCAGGTGGCGCCCTCGCGGATCCACTGTTCGATGGAGGCGATCTCGGCGGGCGAGACCGTGTTGCCGGTGTGGGCGGGCGGCATGCGCAGCGCCTTGTTGGGCGTGCGGAGGCGGGAGAGCAGCGTGCTTTCCTCGGGCTTGCCGGGGACGATGGCGCGGCGGCCGCCGAGATCGGCTTTGGCCGAGTCTTCCCGGTCGAGACGCAGGCGGATGCCTTTGTTCGCGGCGTCCTGGCCGTGGCAGCCCAGGCAACGGTCGGAGAGGATCGGGCGGATGTCCCGATTGAATTGCAGCGGCTGCGCACTCGCGGCAAGGGCCAGAAACACCGCGGCGGCAATGGACTTGGAGTTCACCATTCCTTTGCCGCCCAGTATATGCGATGTGGTTTATTTCTTGCCGATGGCGATGAGCTGGTTGCGATTCACGACATACATGTTGCCGTTGGCGGGCACGGGCGTCGAGTAGATCGAACTGCCGAGATTCGACTCAAACAGCAGCTTCTTGGTGCGGCCGGCGGCGAGCACCGAGATGTCACCGTCCTCGTCGCCGGGGTAGGCCTTGCCGTCGAGGGCGATGGGCGAGCCCCACACGGCGGCGAGCATGTCGTGGTTCCACAGCTCCTGGCCAGTCTTGGCGTCGAGGCAGTGGAGGAAGCCGGAGCAGTCGGCGTAGTACAGCAGGCCGTTGTGCAGCGCGCCGGTCGAGATAGAACGGCGGATCTTGTCGAAGTGCCAGATGAGGCCGGACTTCGTGATGTCGCCGCGCTTGGTGCCGTCGATGGCGTAGAGGTGGCCGGGGCCTTCGCCGTGCTCGGGGTCCTGGCCGTTGCCGATGTAGACGATGCCGTCGTAGATAATCGGGGTCGAGATGACCTCGTTGCGGGTCTTCGGCCAGACGGAGTCCTTGGGGTTCATGTCGAATTCCCAGAGCTTCTTGCCGGAGACGGCTTCGTAACCGCGCACCCAGCCGTCGCCCTGGCCGATGACGACCTGCGTGGCATCGCCGATCTTGCCGACGGCGGCCGAGGACCACTGGCCGTGCAGGATCTTCTCGCCGACGGAGTTGTCCTCCCACACCAGCTTGCCGGTCTTCTTGTTGATGGCGATGATGGACGGGGCCTTGGGCGAGGGCACGTTGACGTGGCTTTCGTCCTGGCCGTTCGAAGTGGAGACGTAGATGATGTCGCCGAGGATGACCGGCGAGCTGTTGGCCATGTTGTGCTGGAAGGCGCCGACCTCTTCCATCATGTCGAAGGTCCAGAGGATGTCGCCGTCCTTCGGGCCGGTGAACTTCTCGCCCTTGAAGGGGCCGTCGTTGCCGTTGGCCATACCCTTCAGGTCCGCGGCCACGACTTCGCCGCGGTTGGAGACGTAGTAGACGATGCCGTTTTCGACGAGCGGCGAGGAGCAGACGCCCTGGTAGGGCCAGTCGTTGACGCGGCCGGAGGCGAGCTTTTCGTGCGTGATCTGCCAGAGGAACTCGCCGTCGGATTCGCGGAAGGCGATGAGCACGCCGCGGTCGCCGGCCTGCTTGGGATCGCGGAGCCCCTCATTGTTGGTGCCTACGAGAACGACGCCTTCGGCGACCACCGGATTGCCGTAGCTCTGCGAACCGAGCGTGGCCACCCAGCGGATGTTCTCCTTCGAGCCGATGTCCCATTTATCGGGAATGCCCTTCATGTTGGAGACCATGTTGCGATCCATGGTGCCGCCCCACATGGGCCAGTCTTTTTCCACGTGCCCGGCGACCAGGCCGCCGACAAACACCGCGCCGCCAAGCAGCGCTCCAAACACAGATTTGCGTGTCATTTAGTTCTTCGTCACCTTCACGTTGTCGAAAAAGACTTCAAACGGGGCATCGGCGTAGATGCCGGGAGCGCCGTGGCGCTCGGCGAGCGGGGCCGGGTCGGTGCGTTCCACGGTCCACGCCGCCGGTTCCGGTTCTCCCTTCGGCCAGACCTTGCCCTGGGCCTTGACGCTGCCATCGGGCAGAGTTTCCACCCGCAGCTTCAGCGTGTACCAAGTGTCCCACTTCCAAGAATACTTCGCGGACACGGTGCGGACGGTTTCCGGCTGCCAGGTCTGCAACTCGAGCTTTTCGGCGTTGCCGAAGAGCATCAGGTTGAAGCGCTGCGCGACGAGGCCGACATCGCCCATCTGCCGGCGCTTCTGCGAAGCGCGCACATCGGCCTGGACGGTGTAGTTGGAGAGATCGGCCGGGCCCATGAAGACGCGGGCGCGCTTGGTGGCCGGGTTGTCGGCGAACTTCACCAGCACCTTGTTGCCCTCTTCCTGGCGCACTTCGAATTTCGTGTTGCAGTTCACCCATTCCATCGGGACCTTACCGGGGGCGAGCGATTCGAAATCCCAGCTCCAGTCGAGGGGCGGGACGACGCGGGCGCGGGCGGTGCCGGTAATGCCGGCGACGGTGGCCTTGATGAAGCCGGCCTGCGCGACCTTGTCGCTGGCGGCGACGTACTTGCCCTCCTGCGAGATCATGCCCTTGAGACCTTCGATGGCCCAGGTCGCCTTGTCCTCGCGGATGAAGTTGCCCTTTTCGTCGAAGAGGCGGGCGCGGAAGTTGGCCGTTTCGCCGGGCTTGATCATCACTTCGGCCGGCACGATCTGCACCCACTTCACGGCGGCGCCGGGCGCGGCCTTGACGGGCTGAGGCAGGTCCACCTTCGAGGCGGGCTGCTTCTTGCCGATGGCGTAGGTATTCTTCGTGGTGACGAGGAAGACGCGGCCCTCACTGACGGCGACGGAGGCGATCACTTTTTCGCCTTCTTCCTCGCTTTCGCCGGGCTTCACGAAGGAGACTTCGCTCAGCTTTTCGCAGCGATCGTTGTGGGGCTTGAGGATGAAGAACTTGCCGTTTTCGGTGCCGACGTAGAGTTTGCCGTCGGCGAGGACGGCCGAGGATTTCTGGATGGTCCCGAGGTTCTGCTTCCAGATCTGCTTGCCGGTGATCAGGTCGAACGCGAAGACGTTGGCGCCGTTGTCGACCTGGATGAAGCGGTCGCCGTCAATGATCGGCGAGCTGAAGCCGAGCTGGTAGCCGGGGAGGTAGAACTTGGCCTGCTCCTTCTTGATGGGGCCGCGCATGGTG
>CAYMTH010000706.1:0-3253 GCA_964393235.1 uncultured Solibacteraceae bacterium
GTCCGCATCACGCACCCATTCGCCGTCGCCGCCACCGCGGTCACCAACGCGCAGTACGAGCAGTTCGATCCCTCCCCCCGCACCCTCCGCGGCAAAGCCGGCTTCTCCAAAGGCGACGACGAAGCCGTCGTCTTCGTCTCCTGGGACGAGGCCCGCGCCTTCTGCGAATGGCTCTCGAAAAAGGAGGGCCGCCCCTACCGCCTCCCGACCGAGGCCGAATGGGAATACTTCGCTCGCGCCGGCACGCGCACGCTCTTCTCCACCGGCGACGCCCTCCCCCCGGCCTTCCTCAAAAACGCGCGCAACACCGAGTTCGATGCGCCCGCCGACATCGTGCCCCTCCGCGTCGCGCAGACGCCTCCGAATCCCTGGGGCCTCCACGACGTGCACGGCAACGTCGAAGAGTGGACCGCCGACTGGTACGGCCCCTACGCCCCCGGCGACCAGACCGACCCCGCCGGCCGCGTCTCCGGCCAGTTCCGCGTCACGCGCGGCGGCAGCCATGGCACCGACCCCTACTACCTCCGCTCCGCCAATCGCGCCGCCGCGCTCCCCGCCACGCGCAGCTTCGTCATCGGCTTTCGCGTCGTCGCCGCCGGCCCGCCGCGCGGCCAGCAGTTGCCCGCGATCGTCGACGCCGATCGCCCCGGCGGCGGTCCAGTACGTCAAAATCCCCGCCAATACCCACGGCCCCGTCTACGCCTGGCACAATCACGATACCGCCATCGCCGAATGCCCCAACGGCGACCTCCTCGCCATCTGGTACACCTGCGAACAGGAGCGGGGCAGGGAACTCGCCGTCGCCTCCGCCCGCCTCCCCCGCGGCGCCGCCGAGTGGCAGCCCGCGCGCCTCTTCTGGGACGTGCCCGACCGCAACGACCACGCGCCCGCGCTCTGGTTCGACGGCGCCGATACGCTCTATCACTTCAACGGCCTCGGCCCCGCCGGCCGCTGGCAACCGCTCGCCATCGTCATGCGCACGTCCACCGACAGCGGCCGCACCTGGTCGCCCGCTCAGCTCATCGCGCCCGAGTTCGGCTATCGCAACATGGTCGGCCAGCCCGTCATCCGCACCCGCGACGGCGCCATCGTTTTCGGCGCCGACGCCGCCGGCGGCTCCGCCATCTGGGTCAGTCGCGACAACGGCAAAACCTGGGCCGACCCCGGCGGCTCCATCCGTGGGATCCACGCCGGCATCGTCGAGCGCAAGGACGGCTCTCTGTTCGCTCTCGGCCGCGGGCAGAACATCGATGGCTACGCCCCCGCCAGCGTCTCCCGCGACATGGGCCGCACCTGGCAGTACGCGCCCAGCGGCCTGCCGCCGTTGGGCGGCGGCCAGCGTCTCGTGCTGCTTCGCCTGAAGGACGGCTCGCTCTTCCTCGCCTCCTTCGCCGAAGACGTCGCCGGCTTCTCCATCCCCGGCCGCCGCCCGCACACGAACCTCTTCGCCGCGCTCTCGTTCGATGAAGGCCGCACATGGCCCGTGCGCCGCCTCATCCCCGCCGACGCCCGCGACGGTATCGGCACCATCGACGGCGGCTGGACCGGCAAGCCCGAAGCCCAGGGCTACCTCTCCGGCACCCAGGCCCGCGACGGGCTCATTCACCTCATCTCCAGTTGGAACCACTACGCCTTCAACGTCGCCTGGCTCAAGGCCGCCGCGCCGTTGACGCCCCCGCCGCCCGTCGCGAAGGAACTGCCCCGCCGCGAGGTCCGCGCCGCCGCCAACGCCGCCGTCGATCCCCGCCGCGGCGCGACCTTCGAGTTCGCCCCCGGCGAGTTCTTCCTCTCCGTCCGCACCGGCCCGCTCACCGCCAATCAGTACCGTGTGAAAGTCGAGCGCGGCCGCGTGGCCCGCCTCGCCCTCCGCGCCGACACCGCCGCGCAGCTCTACATCGACGGCCGGCTCGACCGTGTCCTCCCCGCCGAACTCGTCATCGACTGGCGCGAGCCCGCCCGCGGCACGTACTGGAAGCACACCGCCGGCCCCGTCAAAGCGGACGCCACGGGCGCCTGGGCGCCGCGCTAAGCTCACAGAATGCAGCCATACACGGTCGAATCCATCTGGCGCTACCCCGTCAAATCGATGGGCGGCGAACAACTCGGATCTGCGTCGGTCACCGAGCGCGGTGTCGATGGCGATCGCGTCTACGCGCTCTTCGACCGCGTCCGGGGCAAGGTGCTCAGCGCCAAGACGCGCCCCGAACTGCTCCTGCACCACGCCGCGCTCATCGACGACGCGCTCCGCATCACCGGCCCTGACGGCGCCGTCCTCACGCGCTTCGCCGAGGGCGTCGACCTCCTCCGCCTCGCCCCCGACGGCGCCCTCATGGACATCCCGCCCGATACCCTCGGCGGCGAGATGGCCGGCGTCACCGAAACCGGCCTCGCCGGCGCCGCCCCTTCCGGCACGTTCTTCGATTACGCCCAAATCCACATCCTCACCACCGCCACCCTCCGCGCTCTGAAATCCGCCTACCCCGAAGGCGACTTCGCCATCGACCGCTTCCGCCCCAATCTCGTCATCGACTGCGGCGACGCCTCCGGTTTCCTCGAAAACGACTGGCTCGACCGCGTCCTCGCCATCGGCGACTCGCTTCGCATCCGCGTCACCATCCCCTGTCCGCGCTGCGTCATGCCGATCCTCCCGCGCCCCGGCCTGCCGCGCGACCCCGGCATCGTCAAGACCGCCTCCCGCGCAAACTCGCACAACCTCGGCCCCATCGGCACGCTCCCCTGCGTGGGCGCCTATGCCGAAGTGCTCACGCCCGGGTCCGTCCGGCGCGGGGACGCCGTCCGCATAGAATAGCGAGATGCGGCGCGCGGCGTTGATCCTCCTCGTCCTCACGGCGGCGGCCCAGGACGCGGCGAAAATCCTGGAGTCCCGCTGCGCCGCCTGCCACAACGCGAAAACAAAGCAGGGCGGCCTCGACGTCACTTCCCGCGGCGCGCTCCTGCGCGGAGGCGGCCGCGGCGCGGCCCTCGCGCCCGGCGATCCAGACGCCAGGCTGCGCTATCGGTGCGGAGCCCACCGCAAGGAGCCCGGCATGCCCCTCGGCGGCGCGAAGCTCACCGCCGCCGAACTCGCCGCCGTCGCCGCGTGGATCCGCGCCGGCGCGCCCTTCACCGGGAAGCTCGAGGCCAAGCCGCACTGGGCGTTCCAACCCATGCGCCGTCCCGACGCCCCCGCCGGCCGCCACGCCACGCCCGTCGACGCCTTCCTCGGCGCGGCCCCGGAACCCGCCAATCGCTA
>CAYMTH010000707.1:0-3241 GCA_964393235.1 uncultured Solibacteraceae bacterium
AGTCCCGCTCGGCTGGCGGCATCATCATCCCCGACACCGCCAAGGAGAAGCCGCAGCGCGGCAGCATCCTGGCCGCTGGCCGCGGCAAGGTGAGCGAGAAGGGCGACCTCCGCCCGCTCGCGGTGAAAGAGGGCGACACGGTGACGCGCGGGCGGGAGATCGGGCAGTCGGGCACGTCGGGCCTGGCCGGCGGCGATCATCTGCACCTCGGCGTCATGGTGGGCGGCGCGTTCGTCGATCCGGTGGAATGGTCGTACGCGCAGTGGATGAAGGAGCTGCTGGCCGCGATGGAGTAAAGGTCGCACCGGGTATACTCCCCCTATGCGATTGCTCGCCATCCTTCTCCCGCTCCTCTCGCTCGCCGCGCCGGCCCAGGAGGCCTACTACCGGACCTTCTACCACAAGCATCCGGTAAAGCAGCGCATCCGCCCCGGCGAACGGATCTTCACCCGCACGCTCGATTCGAGCGGCAAGGATCACGAAAGCAAAGAACGTTCCGAAGGGCCCAACCCATTGACCGGGCCGTTCTTCGTCGAGGGCGCCGAACCCGGCGACGCGCTGGTGATCCAGTTTCACAAGATGCGGCTGAACCGCGACTGGGGCTACTCCGGCTACCGGCTGGGGCTGTTCGCGATGACGCCGGACTACATCGAGAAGACCTACCCGCCGGTCTACAAACGCGACCTCGTGCGCAAGGGTTACGCGCACTATGTGCCATGGGATCTCGACCGGGAGAAGGGCATCGTCCGGCTGCGCGAGCCGGGCAGCAAGGCGATCGCGATGGAGTTCCCGGCCAAGCCGATGCTCGGTTGCGTGGGCGTGGCCGCGCCGGGCGACTGGGCGCCGACGTCGAGCCCGTCAGGTTCCTACGGCGGTAACCTGGACTATAACCGCATCGGCGAAGGCGCGACGGTGATCCTGCCCGTGTATCATCCCGGCGCGCTGCTCTTCCTCGGCGACGGCCACGCGCTGCAGGGCGACGGCGAGCCGACGGGCAACGGCGTCGAGACGTCGATGGACGTCGAGTTCTCGGTGACCGTGCGCAAGAACGTCAAGCTGACCGGGCCGCGCGTCGAAACGGCGGAGGCGATCATCTCGATCGGCTCGCAGCCGGAGTTCCAGAGCTCGCTCGACCGGGCGCTCGAAATGGCGACGACCGACATGGTGCAATACCTCATGGCCGAGCACGGTCTGGAGGAATGGGCGGCCCATTTGTTGATAGCCTTTCAGGGGAAGTACGAAGTGGTGACGGCGCGCGGCTCGATGGCCCTCGTCATCCCGCGGACCGCCCTTCGGAAACGGTGACAACATGAGAATTCTTGGCGTTTTTCTGGCACTCGCCGGCGGGCTCGCGGCCCAGCAGGCGTACGATCTGGTGGTGTACGGCGGCACGGCCGGCGGCGTGATGACGGCCGTCGCGGGCGCGCGGCACGGTTTGAAGACGGCGCTGCTCGAGCCCGGGCGGCACATCGGCGGCATGGTCTCCGGCGGGCTGTCGGGCACCGACGTCGGCAAGCCGGAGGTGATCGGCGGCATGGCGCTCGAGTTCTACTGGCGCGCCGGACGGCACTATCAGCTCGACCGGCACCTGCAGCAACTGGCGTGGATGCCGGAGCCGGGCGTGGCCGAAAAGCTGATGCGCGACATGCTGGCCGAGGCGAAGGTGACGCTGCTCACCAGCCACCGGCTGGTGGAGAAAACCGGCGTCCGTAAGCAGGGGACGCGGATCACCGAGATCGCCATGGAAAACGGCGCGCGGTTCACCGCCAAGATCTTCGCCGACTGCAGCTACGAAGGCGACCTGATGGCGCAGGCGAAGGTGAGCTACACCTACGGGCGCGAGGGCGTTTCGCAGTACGGCGAGTCGCTGGCCGGCGTGCGCGCGCATACCGAGAACCATCAGTTCGCGGTCGATATCCCGGCGCGCGACAAGAACGGCAAACTCTATCCGGAGATCTCGCCAGACCCGCCCGGCAAGCCCGGTGAGGCGGACAAGCGGATCCAGGCCTACAACTTCCGCGTCATCGCCACGAAGGTGCCCGCCAACCGGATCGCGTGGCCGAAGCCGAAGGGCTACGACCCGAAGCGCTTCGAACTGCTGGCCATCTACCTGAACGAAATGACGAAGTACATGGGCCGGCCGCTGACGGTGAACGAGGTCGGGCTCATCCGCGTGATCCCGAACGGCAAGGCCGATCTGAACAACCGCGGCGGCTTCTCGACCGACTATATCGGCAAGAACTACGACTACCCCGAGGGCTCCTACGCGACCCGCGCCCGCATCTGGCAGGACCACATCGACTACCAACAGGGCCTGTACTATTTCCTGGCCAACGACCCGCGCGTGCCGGCCGCGCTGCGCGCCGAGATGAGCGAGTGGGGCCTGGCCAAGGACGAGTTCACCGACACCGGCAACTGGCCGAACCAGCTCTACGTGCGCGAGGCGCGCCGCCTGGTCGGCGACTTCGTGGCCACGCAGAAGGACCTGCAGACGGACCTCAAGAAGGACGACGTGATCGGCATGGGCAGCTACAATTCGGACTCGCACAACGTGCAGCGGCACGTCTCGCCCGAGGGCATTGTGCTCAACGAGGGCAACATGGAAGTGCCCGTGAAGCCGTACCAGATCCCGTACCGCGTGCTCACGCCGAAGGCGTCGGAGGCGGAGAACCTGCTCGTGCCGGTATGCTTCTCGGCGAGCCACGTCGCCTACTCGAGCCTCCGCATGGAGCCGCAGTACATGATCCTCGGTCACGCCGCGGGCGTGGCGGCGGCGCTGGCGGTGAAGAACGGCGTCAACGTGCAGTCGATTCCGATCGCGGAGTTGCAGAAGACGCTGCTCAACGAAGGCGGCGTGTTCGAGCAGGGCGTCGATATCCAGCTGCGCGCGCTGGCCAAGATTCGGGAGAAGTTCGCGCCGAATACGCGGCCGCCTGGCTTCAAGGCGCCGTGGGCGCGGCCGGAAAAGAAGTAGGAGAACCGGATGCGCCGCCGCCTGTTCCTCACTTCGACCGTTCTCTCCGCCGCCGACGGGCCCGGGTCCCGACGGCACGGCCGTGCGGTCGTATCGCCCGAGGGCGGGCTGCTGCAACAGTGGCCAGGCGGCGGCCCGCGGCTGTTGTGGCGGCGGGCCGACATCTTCGACGGCTATGGCACGGTGGCGGTGGCGGGCGACCGGTTGTTCCTGGTGAGCAACGAGGGGATGGAGGACGAATTCGCGCAGTGCCTGGACGCGGCCACC
>CAYMTH010000708.1:0-3231 GCA_964393235.1 uncultured Solibacteraceae bacterium
GACCTTGGCCGGCAGGCCCGCCCGTTCCAATTCGGCGAACACCGCCTGCACCTTCGGGTCTTCCATCCACAAAATGGTGACGGGGGACCGGAAGTCGCGGAACCATTCGGCGGCCTCTTCGACCTGTTGCCGTGTCGCCCGTCCGATCGCGACGACGATGTTAGCGTAGTAACGCGCCTCCCGCAGTTGTTCGACGATCCGCCGCATGGCGGGCCGTTCGAACTCCGTGATTAACGCCGGTAAAATCAGTCCAAGTCCCTTTTGCCGGGAGAAATGGGACAGTTCAGTTTCCATGGCGGACAAGCGGCCGCTGCGCAGCCGGTGAAGCGTGGAGATCGAGTTTGTCTGGTAAAAATCAGCCATCGGGTCACCTCTGCTAACCAGCCTAGCGGCCACCCCTCCCCCCTGCCCATCGGGTAAACAGGTGAAACCCCACCCGGCAACGGGTGACGCCGCCCGCCCCCCGCACACTCCAAACCCCACTCGGCCGCCGAAAACCACCCCTTCCCGCCGCACACCCGCCCCATCCGTGATACCCTCCCCCTCGATGCTCTCCCGCCGCGCGCTCTTCTCCCTCGCCGCCTCCGCCGCCGCCCAACCCGCCCCTGCTAAACCCAACGTCGTCCTCGTCCTCATGGACAACCTCGGCTGGGGCGAACTCGGCGTCTACGGCGGCGGCATCCTCCGCGGCGCCCCCACCCCGCGCCTCGACCGCCTCGCCGCCGAAGGCCTCCGCCTGCTCAATTTCAATGTCGAAGCCCAGTGCACGCCCTCCCGCGCCGCCCTCCTCACCGGCCGCTACGCCATCCGCACCGGCAACGGCTCCGTCCCCCTCGAAACCCCGCTCTACGGCCTCACCCAGTGGGAATTCACCATGGCCGAAATGTTCTCCGCCGCCGGCTACTCGACCGCCATGTACGGCAAGTGGCACCTCGGCCAGACCCCCGGCCGCTTCCCCACCGACCACGGTTTCGACGAGTGGTTCGGCATCCCCAACTCCAGCAACGACAGCTTCTGGCCCGCCAATCCCCGCTTCCGCCCCGGCTCCCACCCGGCCGTCAAATACGCCCAAATCCTCGAATCCCGCCGCGGCGAAACGCCCCGCGAACTCCGGATCTACGACCCCGCCGCCCGCGCCGCCATCGACGGCGAAATCACCGACCGCGCCCTCGCCTTCATGCGCCGCCAGTCCGCCGCCCGCAAGCCCTTCTTCCTCTTCCTCCCCTACACCCAGCCCCACATGCCCGTCACCCCCGCCCCCGAGTTCGCCGGCAAAACCCGCAACGGCGAGTTCGCCGACGTCCTCGCCCAGATCGACGCCTACACCGGACGCCTCCTCGACGAAATCGACCGCCTCGGCATCCGCGACAATACGATCTTCCTCTTCACCTCCGACAACGGCCCTGAGGCCACCGCCCCCTACCATGGCTTCTCCGGCCCCTGGCGCGGCACCTACTTCACGACGTTCGAAGGTTCCCTCCGCGCCCCCTTCCTCATCCGCTGGCCCGGCCGCATCCCCGCCGGCGCCGTCAGCAACGAAATCGTCCACGAAATGGACCTCCTGCCCACCTTCGCCCGCCTCACCGGCAGCCGCCTCCCCACGGACCGCATCATCGACGGCGTCGACCAGCTCGACTTCTTCCTCGGCCGCAAGCCCGAATCCAACCGCGAGTCGGTAATCATCTATCTCGCCAACGAAATCTGCGGCGTCAAGTGGCGCAACTGGAAGATGATGACCCGCCAGACGGCCCGCGGCTTCGGCGCCCCGCTCGAGCAGTACGGTTTCCCCATCTGGTACGACCTCCAGACCGATCCCAAGGAAGAGAACCCGCTCGACCCGCGTTTTGTCGAAAACCTCTGGGTCCGCTGGCCCGCCGGCCAGGCCCTCGTCGACCACCGCGCGTCGCTGAAAAAGGAGCCCCCCATCCCTCCCGGCACCCCCGACCCCGCCCGCTAGCGCTCGGCAACGTCTCTACTCAACGTGCGCCGTGCGTCACCACCGGCTTGCCCACCGTAATGACCGCCACATTCGAAATCGCCACTGCCCTCGCCACCTCTCCACTCTTGCGAAGTTCCACCCGAACAACGACAGTGCCTTCAACCCATTTCACCTTGGCAGCAACAGGATAGGTGAGCGGCTCGAATTTGAGTAGCTTGATATCTTCATTCAGGATCGGACCAGCCTGTGCCGGAACACACGCGATAGAGAGGAGACCCAGACACCATCGGATCAAATAGGCATGCATGTAATCGCTCATTTCAAAGCCCGGATCAGCTTTCCGCAATCCCAACGGACGAGCTTATCATTGTCGATTCCGGCCGTCCGCTCGCCAATACCTCGCCTGAACTCGCGTCATCGACAGCGTCGGCCAACGCAACTTCTTCCTCGGCCGCAAGCCCTGGTTCCACCGCGCCTCGCTGAAAAGGGGCACCCACGCCGCCTGCGTCCTCCGCTAAACGGCCCCGTCGACCAATCCAAGGACCGCGTGTCCCTGCTATTCGTCGAGAAGCTCGACAGGACACGGATCGAACGCCCGGTCCGCCATCTTCTCATCTATGGAATGTGTCGGAACTGGCGTGGAACGTCCACGGTTAGGGCTCGATTGACACCCGGCGCATTAGCCGTTAGCCTGATGGTGGGTTATGGGCTATGGAGACAAGAAGCTGGAGGGGGGCCATGCGGGGTCCCACAGCGAATTAGAGAACCTGCCGTTCTATGTAGCGCCGGCCACGGGAAAAGAGAAGAATACGTTCCGGATGGAGCTGGTGCCGGTAGGGTGCTGGCGGCTGGACGATGTGCGGTTCGACTTCGATTCGTCGTTCGTAGTGCCGCAGGCGAAAACGGAGTTCGCCGAGTTCGATGCGCTGGTAAAAAGTCATCCCGGCGCGCCGGTTCGGACACGCCGATCCGGTGGGCGACGATAACTACAACAAAATTCTGTCCGGACGGCGGGCGCGGGCGATCTACGGAGTCCTGGTGCGGGACCCGAAGATCTGGGAAAAGCTGTATTCGGACGCCAACGGGACGAGCGATAAGTGGGGCCTGCGGCAGGTGCAGTTGATGCTGGACGGGATCGGATTTCCACCGGGGAACACCTCGGGTTCGGCGACGGCTGACAGCACGAAGGCGATTCGGGATTTCCAGGGAGCGAATGGGTTGACGGTGGATGGTTCCGCCGGGCCGCTGACGCGCGAGAAGCTGTTTGCGGCGTACTTTGTGTTCCTGGGCGG
>CAYMTH010000709.1:0-3227 GCA_964393235.1 uncultured Solibacteraceae bacterium
GCAGCACGGGACGGCGATCATCGCCGGGGCGGCGCTGGTGAACGGGCTGGAAGTCGCGGGGAAGGACATCGGCGCGGTGCGGCTGGTGATCAACGGGGCGGGGGCGGCGGCGGTGGCCTGCGCGCGGCACTTCATCCGGCTGGGCGTGAGCCCGGAACTGATTCTGATGTGCGATTCGAAGGGCGTGATTTACGAAGGCCGGACGGAGGGGATGAACGTCTACAAAGCCCAGTTCGCGCGGCGGACGGCGGCACGGACGCTGGCCGATGCGTTGAAGGACGCCGATGTTTTCGTCGGGCTTTCGGGGGCGAACTGCGTCTCGAAAGAGATGGTCAAGAGCATGGGGCGGAGCCCGCTGGTGCTGGCGCTCTCCAATCCCGACCCGGAGATTCCGTACGCCGATGCGATCGAGGCGCGGCCGGATGCGATCGTGGCGACGGGGCGGTCGGATTACCCGAACCAGGTGAATAACGTTTTGGGGTTCCCGGCGATTTTCCGCGGGGCGCTGGATTGCCGGGCGACGCGGGTGACGGAAGAGATGATGATGGCGGCGACGCGGTCGCTGGCGGAGTTGGCCAAAGAAGACGTCCCGGATTCGGTGCGGCGGATTTACGGGGGCGAGGATTTGGAGTTCGGGCCGCAGTATCTGATTCCGAAGCCGTTCGATCCGCGGGTGGTGCTGCGGGAGGCGCCGGCGGTGGTGAAGGCGGCGATGGAGTCCGGGGTGGCGCGGCAGCCGCTGGACCTGGAGGCGTACGCGCGGTCGCTGGAAGAGCGGCTGGGACGGGGCGCGGGGGTGACGACGCTGCTGTTGCGGAAGGCGCGGCATCACCAGGTGCGGATGGTGTTCCCGGAGGGCGAGAACGAGACGGTGCTGCGGGCGTGCCGGACGCTGATCGACGAAGAGATTGCGACGCCGTGCCTGATCGGGGAGCGGGCGAAGATCGAGGAGGTCGCCGCGGAGGTGCACCTGGACCTGGACGGGGTGGAGATCGTCGAGATCGACAAGCACCCGCGGCTGGGCGAGTACGCCGAGGCACTGTACCGGCTGCGGCAGCGGAAGGGCGTGGCGCGGAAGGAGGCGGCGCAGCTGCTGCGGGACCCGAACCTGTTCGGGGCGATGATGGTGCAGCTGGACGACGCGGACGCGCTGGTGACGGGGTTGACGACGCACTACTCGGACACGGTGCGGCCGCTGCTGCAGGTGATTCCGCTGCGGCCGGGGGTGAGCCGGGCGTCCGGTTTGTACCTGGTGATCCCGTCGGGGCGGGGGAAGGTTTACTTCTTCGCGGATTGCACGGTGAACATCGACCCGACGGCGGAGGACCTGGCCGAGATCGCGCTGTGCGCGGCGGACACGGCGCAGCGGTTCGACGTGGAGCCGCGGGTGGCGTTTTTGTCGTTCTCGAACTTCGGGAGCAGCCGGCACGCGTCGTCGAACAAAGTCCGGGACGCGGTGGCCATTTTGAAATCGCGGGCGCCGCATTTGACGGCGGACGGGGAAATGCAGGCCGATACGGCGGTGAGCGCGGGACGGCTGGAGGAGACCTATCCGTTCAGCACGCTGAAGGGCGGGGCGAACGTGCTGGTGTTCCCGAATCTGGATTCGGGGAACATCGCGTATAAGCTGCTGGCGGGGCTGGGCGGGGCGCAGGTGGTGGGCCCGATTCTGATGGGACCGTCGAAGCCGGTGCACGTGCTGCAGCGCGGGGCGACGGTGGCCGATGTGGTGAACCTGGCGGCGCTGGCGGCGGTGGAGGTGCACGAGGGACAGCGGTCGCTGTACGGAGGGGAGGTGCGGTTCCGGAAGCGGCCGGCTGTGTAAGAATCTTGAGAATGACAGAGCCATTGCGCCTGGGGATCGCCGGGTCGGGATTCGCGGGGAAGTTCCACCATAAGAATTTGCGGGGGCTGCCCGCGGTGACGGTCGGGGTGACGAGCGCGCGGGCGACGTCGCGGGAGGCGTTCGCGGCGGAGTTCGGCGTGAAGGCGTATGCGAGCGTCGACGAGATGCTGCCGGATATCGATGTACTCGATATCTGCACGCCGCCGTCGTCGCACGCGGAGTACATTCGCAAGGCCGCGGCGGCGGGGAAGCACGTGATCGTCGAGAAGCCGTTTCACGGGTTTTTCGGATCGCCGGAGCAGCACTCGAAAGATGAGATGCTGGCGGCGGTAACGGAGGAACTGCGGGATCTGCGGCGGGTGGTGAGCGAGAGCGGGATTCTGCTGGGGTACGCGGAGAACTACATTTACGCGCCGGCGGTGCAGCGGGAGCGGCAGTTGATCGAGGCGACGAAGGCGCAGATATTGCGGATGACGGCGGAGGAGTCGCACTCGGGGTCGCATTCGCCGGTGTACGGGATCTGGGCGGAGCAGGGGGGCGGGTCGCTGATCGGGAAGGGGTGCCATCCGCTGGGGGGCGTGCTGTATTTGAAACGCAAGGAGGGGATGGCGCGGAACGGGAAGCCGATCCGGCCGGTGGCGGTGAGCTGCCGGACGCACGCGATTACGAGGCGGCCGGCGTTCGAGGACCGCGGGTATCTGCGGACGACGTACAAGGACACGGAGGATTACGCGTTTTTGCACGTGATTTTCGAGGACGGCATGGTGGCGGACGTGATGACGTCGGAGCTGGTGCTGGGCGGGGTGTACGACTTTATTGAGGTTTTCGCGAACAATCACCGGACGCGGTGCCATATACAGCCGGTGAAGGTGGTGGATCTGTATTCGCCCGACAAGAAAGAGTTCGAGGGGATCGATTTGATGGAGAAGATCAGCTCGAACGAGGGGTGGATCCAGGCGTATCCGGAGTTCGGGTGGAGCAACGGGCAGTTTTACGAGATGCACGATTTCGTGTACTCGATGCGGGAGGGGCGGCAGCCGGAGTGCGATCTGGAGCTGGCGATCGACATTACGATGGCGATTTATGCGGGGTATGTTTCGGCGGACCGGAAGGGGGCGGAGGTGGAAGTGCCGTTGTTGTAGGGGCGGTTGCTGGTAAGCTGGAAACAGTCGGGGCGTAGCGCAGCCCGGTAGCGCACCTGCCTTGGGCGCAGGGGGTCGGGGGTTCAAATCCCTCCGCCCCGACCAATAGACCTCTTTTCGCCCCAAGTCTTTCCGGATGTGGACGCTCCGGCCGCGGCGACGGCAAAGGCGGCCGGGGATTGGGCAGAGCAGTTGATGCTCCGCTGACGCCTATGTTACCTTTGTCAGACATTGACAGC
>CAYMTH010000710.1:0-1169 GCA_964393235.1 uncultured Solibacteraceae bacterium
TCAAAACCGCCGAATTCCGCCTCGCTCCCAACGTCGCCAATCGCATCATCCGCTACACCGCCCCCATCTCCCCCGGCGCCCATAAACTCCGCGGCGTCTTCGTCAACAAGCCCGAAGGCGACTACCAGGTCGACTACATCGAAGTCCGCGGCCCCTTCGCCAAGGAAGGCCTCGGCCTCCCCGAATCCCACCGGCGCATCGTCGTCTGCAACGAACCCACCCCCGCCTGCGCCGAAAAAATCACCGCCAACCTCCTCCCCCGCGCCTGGCGCCGCCCCGTCACCCCCGCCGAAATCACCAAAATCGCCGGCTTCACCACCAAGGCCATCGCCGCCGGCCAGACCCTCGAACAGGGCGTGCAGTACTCCCTCCAGGCCATGCTCGTCTCCCCCAACTTCCTCTTCCGCGTCGAGCCCCCCGCCCCCGGCGACAAACCCCGCCGCCTCACCAGCCCCGAACTCGCCACCCGCCTCAGCTACTTCCTCTGGAGCTCCATGCCCGACGACGAGCTCCGCAACGCCGACCTCCACAATCCCGCCGTCCTCCGCGCCCAGGTCCGCCGCCTCCTCGCCGACCCCAAATCGCTTGCCCTCGTCGACAACTTCGCCGGTCAGTGGCTCCAGCTCCGCAACCTCGAATCCCACAAGCCCGACCCCGAAAAATTCCCCAAATTCACCGACGACCTCTCCGCCGCCATGGCCCAGGAGACCCGCCGTTTCTTCGAAGCCATCGTGAAGGAGGACCGCAACATTCTCGAATTTCTCGACGCGGACTACACCTACTTGAACGAACGTCTCGCCGCCCACTACGGCATCCCCGGCGTCACCGGCGATGAGTTCCGCCGGGTCGCGCTCCCGGACCGGTCCCGTGGCGGCGTCCTCACCCACGCCAGCGTCCTGACGATCTCTTCCTACCCCACCCGCACGTCCCCCGTACTCCGCGGCAAGTGGATCATGGAGAACATCCTCGGCACTCCGCCCCCGCCCCCTCCGCCAAACGTCCCCGAACTCGATACGAGCGGCGTCGGCAATACCGGCACCCTTCGCCAGCAGATGGAAAAGCACCGCGCCAACCCCAGTTGCGCCGTCTGTCATAACAAGATGGATGCCCTCGGGTTCGGCCTCGAAAACTTCGACCCCGTGGGCCAGTGGCGCACGCACGACGGCAGT
>CAYMTH010000710.1:1180-3222 GCA_964393235.1 uncultured Solibacteraceae bacterium
GAAGGTGTTCAAGACCCCCGCCGAACTCCGCGAACTGTTGAAGGCGGAGCCCAAGTACTTCGCCCGTTGTCTGACGGAAAAGCTCCTGACTTACGCCCTCGGCCGCGGCCTGGAGCGTTTCGACCGCCCGGCGGTCTCGGAGATCACCGCAAAGCTCGCCGCCGACAACTACCGCATGTCGAGCCTGATCGACGGCATCGTGGAGAGCCTGCCCTTCCAATACCGCAAGTGAACGTGACTGCGATCACGGACACCGCCCCCCACCCATGGCATCGTTAGAAGCGTAGGAGGCGCCCCGTGGCACACCCAGCGACCATGACAGCTCGACCGCAGTACGAATCCAAGTCCCCCAGCCCCCGCGAGCACGGCGCCTGGGGCCTGCTCTTGCAGCCCTTCGTCGCCGCCGGTCTCCTCGCGGACCGCTGGACATGGCTGCTCCTCCCCGCCCTCGGCCTGATCCTGTTCGGCTTCCTCCTCCGCGAGCCGTTGATCGTCCTCGCCCGCCAGCGATTCGTCTGGCGTACTCCCAACCCGCAGACCCCGATCGCCGTCCGCTGGCTGGCCGTCGAATCGGCCGGCGCGCTCCTCTGCCTGGCGGTGCTCGCCGCCCGTCTCCCGCTGGTCGAACTTGCGATCCTCGCCTCCACGGCCCTCGCGCTGACGATCCTCGCCGTCTGGCTGACCATCCGCAACCGCCAGCGGTCGATCCCCCTGCAAATCGTCAGCGCCGCCGGACTCGCGACGACGGCCCTGCTCTCCCTCCTAACGACAAACGGCGCCATCCCCGCCTGGGGCTGGCTCCTCTGGGGAGTCCTGTCGGCCCACGGCGCCGCGTCGATCCTGGTGGTCCATACAAGGCTCGACCTGAAGATCCTCCAGCGTCAGTCCAAGCCCACCCCGGTGCCGCTGACCGCCTACCTCCCCGCCGCGTTGCAACTGCTGGTCGCCATCGCCCTCCCCACGGCCGCCCTCCCGCTAGTCTTCTCCGCCGGCATCGCCATCTTCGAACTGACCAGACTCCCCAAGACCCTCGACGAACCGTTAATGCGCGTCGGTTTCCGCGCCCTCGCCGTCTCCATCTCCCACGCCCTGCTCGCCGTCTACGCCCTCTGGCCCCTCGCCCATTAACAAACCATAATTGGTGCCTGCCGCGAGTGTCCCCATTTTTCCACGGCACCTCCGGAAGTTCACTCAACTTCAGCTTCGCAAATGCAACGACGGCGCAGATGATCCCATCCGGCGGTCCTAATCGATTTGATACCGTCGTGCTAAGCGAGGTGAGCGCATCTGGAAGAAGTGCCGGATTGGGGTTTAGGACGACACGATCGGGAATCTGGCAGCCCGCTTTCAGGGAATCACCGACTCAAAAACAATGTTTACCTGTCTATTCAAACACGCGAGCAGCGGAGTATTCTAGTGTTCATTTGTCGTTATTGCGAGAACCTCGAATTTTGTGTCTGAGTCCGTATCGTGATTAATCCATTAATGTCCACCAAAGTGTTTGTTCTTGTGTCTCCTGCTCCGTGCACGTTGGCCTTCGCTTCATGAGTGTCGGCACTTTGACTCTCTTGGATGAACTGGTATTACTCGGCCTCCGGGATGGAACGGAACTGTCAGCCGGAACCCCCTTGTTCGTTTCCCACCTCGTTGTCGGAGGAGCAATCCTCCTCGAACTAGAATTGCGCGGTCTCATCGATAGTGACCCCGCCTCCCAGACGATCACGATCACTAAAACAGAGGTTCAGAACGATCCCATACTCGACGAGGCCGCTGTATGGATTGGCGGCAAGGCAAGCGTTTCTGTCAGGGATACCATCTCCTGGTTGGCAAGGCACGGCCGCGAGTATCGGGCATTGACGTTACGCCGACTCGTCCTGCGCGGTATCGTTGGCACCAAGCTGGATAAGCTTTTCTGGATCATTCCCACTATCCGATATCCACTTCTTCACGCAGAGCCCCAACTTGCGGTAAAGACCCGGATTTCCCAAGCGCTTTACAGCGAGGAGATCGTCGACGCTCGCGATTCGGCGATAGTGAGCCTG
>CAYMTH010000711.1:0-3221 GCA_964393235.1 uncultured Solibacteraceae bacterium
GCCCGCCGACAGGTTCAGGTCCTCGCAATGGTTGATCACCGGCAGCCCGAACGCCTTCGCCGTCTCCATCGCCCGCCGCATCACCCGCGCGTTCATCACCGGCCGCCCGTCGTCGGAAATCGCCACGATCCCGGCCTGCTTCATCGCCCCGATCGCCGCCAGTTCCTCCCCGTTCGAACCCTTCGTGATCGCCCCGATCGGATACACGTTCACCGGCGACACCCGCCGCGCCCGCTCGATGATGTACGTCGTCACCACCGCCGAATCGTTCACCGGATTCGTGTTCGGCATGCAGCACACGCTCGTGAAGCCGCCCGCCGCCGCCGCCCGGCCGCCCGTCTCGATCGTCTCGGAGTGCTCGAATCCCGGCTCGCGCAAATGCACGTGCATGTCGATGAACCCCGGCGCGACGATCATCCCCGTCGCGTCGAAAACCTCGCAGCCCGCCGTGTCCAGGTTCACCCCGATCGCGGCCACCCCGCCGTTCTCCACCACCACATCGGCCACCGCGTCGTGGCCGCTCGCCGGATCCATCACCCGGCCGTTCTTGATCGCAATGCGGCTCATGCTCCCATCACCTTTTCCAACACGGCCATCCGCACGGCCACGCCGTTCTCTACCTGATTCAAAATCACCGACCGCTGCGAATCGGCCACTTCGCTCGAAATCTCGCGCCCCCGGTTGATCGGCCCCGGATGCATCACGATCACGTCCGGCCGCGTCAGCGCGAGGTGCTCCGGCCGCAGCCCGTAGAACCGGAAATAATCTCCCGGCGGGAACGGCGTCTCGTGCTGCCGTTCCAACTGCACCCGCAGCATCATGATCACGTCCGCCCCGTCGATCGCCTCGCGAATGTTGTTCGTCAGCGAAACCCCCGTCGCCAGCCGACCCAGTTCCTGCGGCAGCATCGACGGCGGCCCGCACAGAACCACCTTCGCATCGAACTTCGACAGCAGGTGCACGTTCGACCGCGCCACGCGGCTATGCGCGATATCTCCGATAATCGCGACCTTCAAGCCCTCCAGCGCCGGCTTATGATCCAGAATCGTCAGCGCGTCCAGCAGCGCCTGCGTCGGATGCTCGTGCATCCCGTCGCCCGCGTTGATGATCGGCGTGTCCAGATGCCGCGCCAGAAAATGAGGCGCCCCGCTCGCCGCGTGCCGCATCACGATCGCGTGCGGCCGCATCGCCGCTAGCGTGTTCAGCGTGTCCACCAGGCTCTCGCCCTTGCTCACGCTCGAACCCGACGACGCGATAGAAATCGTGTCCGCCCCCAGCCGCTTCGCCGCAATCTCGAAACTCGTCCGCGTCCGCGTCGAGTTCTCGAAAAACAGGTTCACCAGCATCTTCCCGCGCAGCGTGTCGAGCTTCTGAAAATTGCTCCCGCCGTGCGTCTGAAACTCCTTCGCCCGCCGCAGATACGCTTCGATCTCGCTCCGCTGCAGGCCCTCGATTCCCAGCAGGCCCATGGCGATCTTATTCCTCGACCTTCTCCACCAGCAGAACCTTCTCCATCTGGTCGATTTCCTGGAACTTCACTTCGATAATTTCGTTCGCCGCCGTCTGCACCTTCCGGCCGACGTACTTGGCCTCGATCGGCAACTCCCGCCACCCGCGGTCGATCAGCACGCCCAGCTGCACCCGCGCCGGCCGGCCCTTCTCAAACAGCGCGTCCAGCGCCGCCCGGATCGTCCGTCCCGTATACAGGACATCGTCCATCAGCACGACGTCCTTCCCCGTCACATCGAACGGAATGTCGGTCGAGTTGATCTGCGGCCGGTCGCCCACCGTCGAAAGATCGTCCCGGTACAGGTTGATGTCGAGCGTCCCCACCGGAATCTCGCGGCCTTCCAGATCTTTGATCTTCGCCGCCAGCCGCGTCGCCATCGGAATCCCGCGCCGCTTGATGCCGATAAACGCCAGCCGGTCGTGATCGCTCGTCTTCTCCAGAATCTCGTGCGCCAGGCGCACCAGCGTGCGGTCGATCTCGCTCGCCGTCATCAATTGGGACTTCAATCGGGTAGTGCTCATCTTGTCTGCCAGACTAGTCGCAGCGTAGCATAGCCTCATGCCAGCGCCCACCCCTGTCCGCGAACTTTTCCTGGCTCTTCTCGACGAAGCCTACGAAAAACAGGCCTGGCACGGCCCCAATCTCCGCGGCGCGCTTCGTGGCGTCTCGGCCGTCACCGCCGCCTGGCGCCCCGCCCCCGCGCGGCACAATATCTGGGAGCTCGCCGTCCACGCGGCCTACTGGAAATACACCGTCCGCCGCCGTCTCACCGGCGAAAAGCGCGCCTCCTTCCCGCTCGAAGGTTCCGACTTCTTCCTCCGCCCGCAGGAGGAAACCGAGGAGGCCTGGCACGCCGACCTCCAACTCCTCCACACCGAGCACCGCCTCCTCCGCGAGACCATCGCCAAACTCCCCCCGGTCGGCTTCACCGAAAAGAACGAGCGCATGATCCGCGGCGCCGCCATGCACGACACCTACCACGCCGGCCAGATCACGCTGATCAAGCGCCTCGCCCCCGGCCTCTAAAACCGCTTCATCCGCCCCCGGATCCGCTTCGTCAACTTCTCGATCTCGTCCAGCTTCTTCAGCGTCCCCACCGACAGCACGTGCCGGTCGTTCTTCTCCATCTCGATCTTGACCTCCTCCACCAGCTTCCGCACCGTCTCAATATCTTTCAGCGAAGCCTCGTGGTCGGCCTTCAAAATCATCTCCGTCCGGTTCCGCCCGTCCGGGGTCCGCAAAATTTCCGGGCTCCCCGTCCCCGCTCCCGTCGGCCGGTCGATCGGCGGCAACTGCGCCCACAGTCCCCCCCACGCCACCGTCAAAATCAGGGCTTGCCGCATCATGACTGCTATCATAAACATTTATGGCAGAAGTGCGTCTGGGCATCATTGGCCTGGGTAACGTCGGTTCCGGAACCCTCACCATCCTCGCCGAAAACGGCCCCCAAATCGCCGAAAAACTCGGCTTCCCCCTCCGCGTCACGGCCGTTTGCGCCCGTTCCCTCGCGAATAAGACCGTACCCGCCGCTCTCGGCGAAGTCTTCCAGACCACCGACTGGCGCGAGGTCGTCAACCACCCCGACGTCGACGTCGTCGCCGAACTCGTCGGCGGCACCACCACCGCCCGCGAAATCGTCGAAACCGCCCTCGAAAATGGCAAATCCGTCGTCACCGCCAACAAGGAACTGATGGCCCTCTGCGGCCCCGCC
>CAYMTH010000712.1:0-3208 GCA_964393235.1 uncultured Solibacteraceae bacterium
GCGCGTTCAGCCCTCGGAGGAAGTCCGAGAGGCCCGGCGCCTCGATGGTCGAGAACAAGACCGCGAGGCGACGGGTCTCTGTCTTTGTGGGGTCGGCGGACTTGGCGAAACGGAAGACGACGGGGGCGTCGCCAGCGGCGGGGAAGGCGCCTTCGATGTCGGCGCTGCCGGCGGGAAGGGCGAACTCGGCGAGTTTGGCGTCGCGCTGGTAGACGGTCATCACCTGGCCGGGCATGGGGGCGCGGGCGCGGAAGCGCCACTGCCGGACGCCGGAGTAGGCGGGGGCGGCCTGGGCGGTGGCTTCGTTGCCGAGGGCCCAGAAGACCTGGCCGAGGTTCATTTGCGGGTAAGGGCCTTCGACCTGGTCGAAGCCAGAAACGGGGGCGGTGTTGACCCAGGCGCCGCGGCGGCGGAGGACGTGGTAACCGGCGATGGGGTCGCCGAGCTCGGTGTGGCGGCCGTCGGCGCGGATGAGGGCGAGGGTCTGGGCGGCGGCCTTGTTGGACGGGAGCCAGGGAAGGAGATCGGGGCCGGCGGCGGGGCCGGCGATGACGATGTCGGCGGCGGCGAGGGCCTTGCGCTGTTCGGCGGGGTCGGTGGTGCGGTGCAGGTCGAGGAACTCGACACGGGTGAGGCGGCGCTGGAGCAGGAGCAGTTCGAGCGACTCCTGGTTGATGAGGTGGCCGTAGGTGGTGATCCAGATGCGGTTCCAGGCGTCGGCGGGGCGGGCGGCGATGGCGGCGGCGACGCGGTCGGCGAGGGCGGCGGCGGTGGGGCCTTCGGTGCGGATGAGGGCGGCGGCGCGGGCGCCGTTGGGGGCGGGGCGGTAGAAGGCGGCGAAGAGGAGGAAGAGCAGGGCGCCGGCGATCCAGCCCGCGCGGGGGCGGTCGAAGGGCTTGCAGAAGATGGCGAGCGGGGTGGCGGCGAGGATGATGAGCAGTACGGCGAAGACGGAGCCGGAGTAGGGGCTCTTGATGTCGACGCCGGCGGCGATGGCCCAGGCGGCGGCGGTGGCGACGGCGATCACGCCGTAGCGGCGCCAGTGGAGCTTGACGAGCGGGGGCAGGGCGAGCGGGGCGAGGGCGATGGCGGCGAGGGGCCAGATGGCGGGGCCGAAGAGGAACTGGCCGCCTTCGCCGGTGAGGTGGTAGGTGGCGTGGCCGGCGCCTTCGATGGGCTTCACCCAGATGTCGCGGTAGCGGCCGAAGACGTTGTCGAGGATGTAGTTGATCTCGCGAGAGCCCTTGAGGGCGAAGTCGGCGAGGGCGGCGAGGAAGAAGGCGATCAGCGCCCGGAGACCGGTGCGGTGCGCTAACCAGGCGACGGCGAAGGCGGCGAGGAAGACGACGGCGACGTAGGGGGCGAAGGTGGGCTTGGCGAGGACGGCGAGGCCGCCGAAGAGGCCGGCGAGGGTCCAGTCGCGCGGGGAGGCGGGGTCGCTGAGGCGGAGGACGGCGTGGGTAAGCAGGAGGCCGCAGGCGAGGTCGGGGCGGAACTCGCTGACGGTCATCGAGGCGGCCGGGATCGAGAGCAGCGCGCCGGCCAGCAGGATGGTCCAGCGGCCTTCGAGGCCGCGGAGGGCGATGGCGATGGCCCAGACGAGCAGGGCGAGCGTGAGGCCATTACCGACATAGGGCGCCCAGTGGTTGACGCCGAACAGGGCATAGGAGGCCGTGGCGAGGGCGGCCGAGTACATGGAGTGCGGCGGGGAGACGAGGATCCACTTGGCGAGGCCGGGCAGGCCGCCGTCATGGAAGGCGTAGAGCCAGCGCATGGCCTCGCGGAAGTAGGTGGCGTCGTCCATCGACGGCACGGGCTGGATGCGGCCGTTGAAGAGATGGGCGGCGAGGGTGAGGGCGAACAGGACCAGCCCGGCGGCGGCGTACCTCACTGGGCGGGGCCCCGGACGTTCAGGCGGACGGGCACGCTCTCCTGGCCGGTGGTCTGGAGGGTGAGAACGGCTTCGGGGGCGGCGGCGGCGCCGGATGGGATCATGACGTTGACCTGGTAGGCGGCGAACAGGCCCGGGGCGGCGCCGGCGAAGAAGACCTGGGCGGGCTGGCCGTTGATGAAGGCGGCTACCGGGTTGACGGTGCGGCTGAGGACCGTGGTCGAGGCGGGCTGGCCGTCGGGGATCTCGGGGGAGACGCGGCCGAGGCCGGTGCAGTAGACGGCGACGATGGTGCCTTCGGGGGCGGGCGAGTCGGGGCCGTTGATGGAGCCGTCCTGGTTGATGGCGGCGGCGCGGCCGGTGCCGGACTGGTCGGCGGTGAAGACGGCCGGGCGGGCGGGGGCGACGGCGAGGGCGGCGGGGGGCGAGACGGCCTCGCCGCGGCGGACGCGGAGCTGGACGACGCTGTTCTCTTCGAGGGAGAAGGGGACCTGGGCGTTGACCTGGCTGTTGGAGGAGTAGAGGAGCGGGAGCCTGCGGTCGCCGATCAGCACCTCGGTGCCGTCGGGGCCGAGCTGGTCGCCGAACAACGAGATGACCGAGCCGGGGGCGACGGGGACGTCGACCTCGAAGCTGGCGCCGTTGACGGTGTTGTCGACGCGGGGGCTGGCGGTGGTCGAGTCGGTGACGGTGAAGGCCACTTCGGTGAAGCCGATGGCGGCGCCGAAGCCGCCGGCCTGGGCGGAGGCGGCGACCTTGAGGGTGGACTTGCCGGAGGAGCGGGCGGTGGGCGAGGTGATGGTGAAGGTGCGGGTCCAGGCGCCGCCGGCGGAAGGGGTGAAGGGGCCGCCGGACTCGCCGGTAGAGAAGGCGCCGGCGACGAGGTTGGAGCCGGTGGGGCCGGAGGGGATGGGGCGGCCGCAGTTGTCGGTGATGGAGAAGTCGAGGTTGAAGGGCTGGCCCCAGCGGACGCGGACGGGGCTCTGGCCGTTGAGGAGGCGGATGGTGAGGTTCTCGCTGGAGCAGGCGGCGGAGCGTTCGCCGGACTTGGGGTCGGCGAGGTCGCCTTCGATGGCGGCGAGGACGGTGACGGTCTGGCTGGCGCCGTCGTCGAAGCGGAACAGGAGGCTGGCGGTGGCGAGGCCGGGGGAGAGCTGTTCGAAGTCGGGCTGGACGGCGACGCGGACGCGGCCGCCGGCGGGGATGGTGGCCGAGGAGGGGAGGTAGCGGAGCCAGGGCTTGGCGCCGGTGTTGGCGATGGTGGTGTAGGTGACCGGGGTGGCGCGGCGGTTGACGACGGTGACGGTCTGGGAGCCG
>CAYMTH010000713.1:0-3203 GCA_964393235.1 uncultured Solibacteraceae bacterium
TGGCGCGGGCGGCGGCGAAGTAAGATTCGCTGTTACAATCCAAGGCGATGGAGCCGCCGGTTTCGCCGGGTCATTTTGTGAATTGGTTCGGCCACGCGGCCGGCGCGGTGGTATTCGGGATCTTTCTGGCGCTGCTGTGGCGGGACCGGAGTCCGGGCCGGAACCGGGCGGCATTGGCGACGGTGCTGGCGTTTTTATGGAATGCCGCGGAGCTGGCGGGGCTCGCGATGGGGAACGTGGGACCGGGGTTGGCGGCGTTTGGGAGTACGGTCTTCAGTCTGCTGCCGGCGGTGTTGTTTGATCTGGTGATTGCCGGGACGCCGGCGTGGGCGGTTCGGGCGGGGTACGGTCTGGGGGCGGTGGCGGCGGCTTTGCACCTGAGCGAGCTGGTTTCTGATGCGCCGGTGTTGCATGAGGCGGGGCTGGTGCTGGTGGCGGCGGGTTTTGGCGGGTTGGCGCTCTATACGCTGGCGGTGCGTCGGCAGCGGGCGTGGCCGGCGGTGGCGCTGCTGCTGCTCGCGTTGTCGTCGCTGCACTTTGGGGATGAGGTGCAACACAGTCTGTGGTGGGTGGAGTTGCTGGTGCATCACGCGGGGCTGCCTGTGGCGATGTATGTATTGCTGCAGGATTACCGGTTCGTGCTCCTGGACGCGCTGATCCGGTTTCTGGCGAACATTCTGGTGGCGTTGGTTTTTGCCGCGGCGGGACAGACTTGGTTGGAGAAGTGGCCGGCGACGGCGCTGGCCGGGATGGCCGGGTTGTTCCTTTTATATGCTTTTGCGCGGGTCCGGGTGCAGGAGTTGCTTACGCGGATGGTGTTCCGGCGGGCGGAGTTGGGGGCGGTATTGGTGGCGATCCGGTCGGCTGGGGATGAGGAGGCGTTGTTGGCGGGGGCGGAGAGGGCGTTGGGTGAGTATTTCGGTGCTGG
Source organism: uncultured Solibacteraceae bacterium (assembly GCA_964393235.1). Taxonomy (GTDB): domain Bacteria; phylum Acidobacteriota; class Terriglobia; order Bryobacterales; family Bryobacteraceae. Next base: position 929 of record CAYMTH010000713.1, read on the forward strand.
GGTGGGGGTGTATGAGTCGGAGGGCGGTGGGGAAGGGGCGGTTTTGGTGGGGGATGGGGTGGAGGCGTCGGTTTATTTAAAACGTTTGAATGAAAAGGGTGTGGAATTGCGGTTGGGGCGGCGGCCCGGTGGGCGCCGGTACCTGAGCGAGGATCTGGATGCGTTGCGGGCCGTCGAGGGGGCGATGCGGGAGGCGCAGGGGCGATTACGCCAGGCGGAGATTGACCGGCTGGTGTCGCGAGCGGAATTGCGGGCGCTGCAGGCGCAGATTCATCCGCACTTTTTGTTTAATGCTTTCAACACTTTGTATGGGATTATTCCGCGTGAGGCAAAGGGGGCGCGGGAGACGGTGTTGAATCTGGCGGACATCTTCCGGTACTTCCTTCGTACCAATCAAACGTTCGTTACACTCCGCGAGGAATTGTCGATTGTCCGGTCGTATTTGCAGATCGAGGGGTTGCGTCTCGGCGGGAAGCTGGTGACCGAGTTCGATATCGACGAGGGGCTGTTGGAGTCCAGGATCCCGGTGTTGTCGATCGAGCCACTGGTCGAGAACGCCGTGAAGCACGGGATTGCTCCGCTCAGCGGCGGGGGAAGTGTCCGGTTGGGTGTTCGCCGGGACGGGGACCGGTTGCGGGTGGAAGTCTCTGACACGGGGCGTGGGTTCCAGGAGACGGCCGGCGGAAGCGGGGTGGGACTGGAGAATGTCCGGCAACGCCTGCGATTATGTTATGGTCCGGACGCGGAGCTGCGGATCGAGTCCTCGGCGGCGGGCGCGACCGTTTGGTTTTCCATTCCCCTATGAGAATTCTCATCGCCGATGACGAATCGATTGCCCGTCAGATTGTCCGGGAATACCTTGAGGATACGCTGGGCGCCGAGATCGTGGGAGAGGCGACGACCGGTCTGGAGGCGGTGGAGCTGATCGCGCGGACGAAGCCGGACGTGATTCTGCTGGATCTGCAGATGCCGGAGTTGGACGGTTTCGCGGTGGCTCGGAATCTGGCGGGCCGGGAGACGCCGGTGATCATCTATATCACGGCCTATCAGGAGCATGCGCTGCAGGGGTTTGAGACCGGCGCGGTGGATTACTTGCTGAAGCCGGTGCGGCGAGAGCGGCTGGAGGCGGCGCTGGAGAAGGCGCGGCGGCAGTTGGCCGGGTTGCGGGCGCCGGCGGCGCCTGAGTCGCCGCGGAAGATCGCGGGCAAGATGGGCGACCACATCCACATGTTGAACGCCGCCGACGTGATCGCTTTCCAGGCCGACGGCGAGCTCGTGTTCGTCCTGACCGCGGCCGGGCGGTACTTCGCCGATGGGTCCTTAAAGACTCTGGAACAGCGTCTCGATCCGCGGCTGTTCCGGCGGGTGCACCGGAAGACGATCATCAACATCGACCACATCCGCACGATTTCGCCGCTTTCGAGCAAGCGATGGATGCTGAAGATGTCGAACGGGCTCGAGGTGGTGGTGAGCAAGCGGTTGGCGGGGCTGGTACGCGAGCACGTCATATAATTGCGGGATGCACTCCGGCCCGACCTCGCAGAAATCCTCCCGTGTTCGCTGGTGGATTCTGGTTCTGCTGTTCCTCGCGACGACGATCAACTACATGGACCGGATCGCGTTCGGCTTCCTGGTGCCGGAGATCCGGAAGGACATGCCGCTCGATGAGCGGACGTACGGCTATCTGACGTCGGCGTTTGAGCTGGCCTATACGATCGGCTTCCTGATGATGGGGAAGTTCATCGACCGTTTCGGCACGAAGATCGGGTATGCGGTTGCGATTGCGTGGTGGTCGGCCGCGGCACTGTTCCACGCGCTGGCGCGGACGCCGTTCGGGCTTGGGATTAACCGCGGGCTGCTCGGGTTGGGCGAGGCCGGCAACTTCCCGGCCGCGATCAAGAGCGTGGCCGAGTGGTTCCCGAAGAAGGACCGGGCGTTCGCAACGGGGATTTTCAATGCGGGTTCGAACGTGGCGTCGATGGTGGGTCCGCCGCTGTTCGCGGTGATGGTTTCGCAGTACGGCTGGCGGGGGTGTTTCCTGATCACGGGCGCCCTCGGTTTCGTCTGGCTGGTGATCTGGATGATCACCTACCGGAAGCCGAGTGAACATCCCGGGGTGAATGACGCCGAGCGGGCGTATATTTTGTCGGACCAGGATGGGGAGAATGAGCCGGAGATCGGATGGATGGCGGCGTTGCGGTTTCGCCAAACGTGGGGATTCGCGGGAGGGAAATTCCTAACCGATCCGGTGTGGCGCTTTTACAGCTACTGGCTG
>CAYMTH010000714.1:0-3202 GCA_964393235.1 uncultured Solibacteraceae bacterium
CTGCGGCGCGCCCGTCGACACACTCCCCCTCGCCGCCGGCCTCGGGCGCCTCGACGAAGCCGCCGCTCTCCTCCCCCACGCCTCCCCCGAGGACCGCCACCGCGCCCTCTCCCTCGCCGCCCAACTCGGCCATGCCCACGTCGTCGAACTCCTCCTCGACGCCGGCGAGGACCCCGACCGCTTCAACCTGAAGGGCCTCCACGCCCACTCCACGCCCCTCCACCAGGCCGCCCTCGCCGGCCACCTCGACGTCGTCGACCTCCTCCTCCGCCGCGGCGCCCGAGCCGATATCCCCGACACCATCTACCACGCCACCCCTCTCGGCTGGGCCTGCCACGGCAACCATCCCGCCGTCGCCAAACGCCTCGAACAACCCTGATATCCTAGTCCCCAACGTGGACATTCTCACCCGCCGCCAACTGCTCCAAAGCACCACGCTCGGCTTCGGCAGCATCGTGCTCGCCGACCTCCTCAAGGCCGCGCCGCCCCCCATCTTCACCGACCTCAACGCCCGCCCCGTCCACTTCCCCGCCAAAGCCAAAGCCGCCATCCAACTCGTCCAAAACGGCGGCCCCAGCCAGATGGACCTCTTCGACCCCAAGCCGCTGCTCAAGAAAATGGCCGGCAAACCCCTCCCCGGCGGCGTCGAAATCCACCAGCCCAACAACGTCAACACCCTCCTCCCCACCCCCTTCGAATTCCAGAAGCACGGCCAGTGCGGCATGGACATCTCCGAGATGCTCCCCCATACCGCCAAAATCGTCGACGAGCTCTGCTTCATCCGCAGCATGCACACCGAGCACAACAACCACCTCGAAGCGCTCAACATGCTGCTCACCTGCAAGATCTTCCCCGGCCGCCCCGTCATGGGCGCCTGGATCAGCTACGCCCTCGGCACCGAGAACCAGAGCCTCCCCGCCTACGTCGTCCTCCGCGACCCCAAAGGCTACACCATCGGCGGCAAGCAGCTCTGGGCCAACGGCTACCTCCCCGCCACCTTCTCCGGCGTCGAGTTCGCCATGTCCGGCGCGCCCGTGCACCACCTCAACCCGCCCGAGAAACAGCCCGACGGCCACCAGCGCGCCACCCTCGACCTCCTCGCCAAAATCAACCAGCGCCACGCCGCCCTCCACCCCGGCGAACTCGAGCTCGAGGCCCGCATCCGCAACTTCGAACTCGCCGCCCGCATGCAGCTCGCCGCCGGCGAAGTCCTCGACATCTCCAAGGAGTCCGAGGCGACCAAGAAGCTGTACGGCATCGACGACCCCAAGTCCGGCGCCTACGGCCTGCGCTGCCTCATGGCCCGCCGCCTCATCGAGAAGGGCGTGCGCTTCGTCCAGGTCACCACCAGCCCCGGCCAGCCCTGGGACCACCACGGCGGCCTGCCCAAAGGACTCCCCAAGATCGCCTACGAAGTCGACCAGGGCTCGGCCGCCCTCATCCTCGACCTCAAGAGCCGCGGCCTCCTCGACGAGACCATCGTCATGTGGGCCGGCGAGTTCGGCCGCCTCCCCACCACCCAGAACGGCGACGGCCGCGACCACAACCGCAACGCCTTCACCCTCTGGTTCGCCGGCGGCGGCTTCAAGAAAGGGCTCATCCACGGCGAGACCGACGAGTTCGGCTACCGCGCCGTCGTCAACCGCGTCTCCGTCCCCGACATGATCGCCACCGTCCTGCGTCAGCTCGGCATCGACCACACCAAGGTCCAATACCCCCACGGCGGCCGCCTCGAAACGCCCTCCGACGTCACAGTCACCGGCGCCAAGCCCGTCCTGGAGCTAGTCGCGTGAGACCCGTCTTTCTCTTCCTGCTCCCCCTCGCGCTCGCCGCCGATGAGGCCCCACGCTATGAGAAGGACGTCCTGCCGATCTTCACCAAGTACTGCTTCACCTGCCACGGCCAAAGCTCGCCGAAGCTCGGCCTCGACCTCCGCACCGCCGCCTCGGCCCTCCGCGGCAGCCACAACGGCCCCGTCATCGTGAAGGGCAACCTCGACGAAAGCCTCCTCTGGCAGAAGGTGTCCAAGCGCCAGATGCCGCCCGCCGTCTACGGGCAGAAGGTCCCCGACGAGGACATCGCCGTCGTCAAGCGCTGGATCGAGGCCGGCGCCCCTTTCGACGTTCCCATCAAGGGCAACGCCCAGCTCCCGCCCGTCCTGCTCAGCCGCTGCACCAGCTGCCACGGCGAGAAGTCCGCCGCCGCCGGCCTTCGCCTGCACACCCTCGCCGACGCGCTCAAGGGCAGCGCCAACGGCCCCGTCATCGTTGAGGGCTTCTCGGACCGCAGCCTGCTCGTCCGCCGCATCGTCAGCCAGAACATGCCCCCGAAGGGCGCCGGCACCCCGCTCTCGGGAGCTGAGATCGCCTCCGTGCGCGAGTGGATCGACCGTGGCGAGTTCGCCGCCCTCTCCACCGCCAACTCGACCGACCGTCCCTTCAGCGCCGTCGAGGATCCGCCCCTCACCGACGAGCAGCGCAAGTTCTGGGCCTTCCAGAAACCGCGCGCCGCGGCGCCCCCGGCCGTCAAAGCCAAGGCCCGCGTCCGCACCCCGATCGATGCCTTCCTGCTCGGGAAGCTCGAAGCCAAAGGCCTCTCATTCAACCCCGACGCCCCGTCGGAAAAACTCGTCCGCCGCGCCTACCTCGACCTCACCGGCCTGCCCCCGACCCCGGCCGAACTGGCCGCCTTCCGCCAGCACGGCAACTACGAGCGGCTCATCGACGAACTGCTCGCCTCGCCCCGCTACGGCGAGCGCTGGGGCCGCCAGTGGCTCGACGCCGCCGGCTACGTCGATACCACCGGCAAGGACTTCGACCCCAAGAAGACCGAGTACGCCGAAGGCCTCTGGCGCTACCGCGACTACGTCATCAAGGCCTTCAACGACGACAAGCCCTGGAACCGCTTCCTGACCGAGCAACTGGCCGGCGACGAGCTCGTCGACTGGCGCGAGGCCCGCGAACGCACGCCCGAAATGAACGAGCTGCTCGCCGCGACCGGCTACCTGCGGACCATCCTCGACATCACCCACGAGGACATCTCGAACCTGCCCGTCGAGCGCTACGAGGCCCTGTTCAAGCTCGTCGAGAAGGTCGGCTCGAGCACCCTCGGCCTCACCGTCGGCTGCGCCCGCTGCCATAGTCATAAGTTCGACCCGATCTCGCAGAAGGACTATTACCGGTTCCTCGCCCTCTTCACGACC
>CAYMTH010000715.1:0-2832 GCA_964393235.1 uncultured Solibacteraceae bacterium
TGTCGACGGCGCGGTTGCCGGGGGGGTCGGCGGGGGGGGCGGGGGGGGAGTGGGCGGCGGGGAGGGCGGGGGTGTGCGGGGGCGTCGTGCCGGGGGCTTCGGCGATGGAGGCCATCGTCGAGGCCGTGCCCATGACGGTGCAGTGGCCGTGGCTGCGGACCATGCAGCCTTCGATTTCCTGGAGTTCTTCGGGGCCGATCTGGCCGATGCGGTGGAGGTCGAAGATCTTGCGGCCGTCGGTGCCGGTGCCGAAGGGGGTGCTTTTGTAGTTGCCGGAGAGGGTGGGGCCGCCGGTGACGACGATGGCCGGGATGTCGGCCGAGGCGGCGCCCATGAGCATGGCGGGGGTGGTTTTATCGCAACCGCAGAGGAGAACGACGGCGTCGACGGGGTTGGCGCGGATGCACTCTTCGACGTCCATGGCCATGAGGTTGCGGAAGAGCATCGTGGTCGGCTTCATGAACTGCTCGCCGAGGGAGATGACGGGGAATTCGAGGGGGAAGCCGCCGGCCTCCCAGACGCCGCGCTTAACGGCGTCGGCGAGGGAGCGGAGGTGGGAGTTGCAGTTGTTCAGTTCGCTGAACGAATTGCAGATGCCGATGACGGGTTTACCGAAGAAGATTTCGCGGCTGAAGCCCATGGAGCGCAGGTTGCCGCGGCGGGAGAAGTTGTAATACTCCTTGCCGTTGAACCAGGTGTAGCTGCGCAGTTTCGTCGGATCGTACGTGGACATAGGAAGCCGTTATTATGACGGCTTTCGGCGCGCGGGCGCTACTCCACGGTGATTTTCGTGCCGTGCTTGGGCGGGTCCTGGAGGCCGGCGATCTGCTCGTCGAGCATGGCGCGGAGGCCCTTGAGGATTTCGAGGCGGGCGGCGCGGAAGTGACCGCTGACTTCGTCCGACGGCCCGAGTTTTTTCGCGAACTCCGTGACGAGCGGCCCGATGCCGCCGCAGCCGCAATTGCATTTTTCCTGACTCACGCAACCTCCTTCAGGTCTACTACCAGTGTCTTCTCTTCGAAGCGGGCGCGCACGGGTTGCATGGCGGCCATGGTGGTGGGCAGGCCGACGTGGCGGCGGAGGGTGCCGACCTCGATGACGAGTTCGTCGCCCTTCTTGAAGAGGCCGACCTCGCCTTTGGCGGCGAAGGGCATGGCGACGCGGACCTGATAGGCGCCGTCGTGGCGGCCGAAGGAGTAGGGGCGTTCGTCGCGGGTTACGGTGGCGGGGTTTTCGTCGGGGCGATAGAGGATGGACGCGAGGCGTTCGAGGCGTTCGAGGCCCATCACTTCTTCCTGGAACATGGGGACGCGGCGGACGGGGACGGGGTTGAAGTACGACTCCATTTCGCCGAGGATCTCCTGCTGGGCGTCGCGCCATTTGCCGAAGTAGGAGTCCGACGCTTCGGTGGGGAGGACGCGGTTGACGACGATCGTATCGACCGTCAGGCCGTGGAGGGAGAAGTAGACGAAGGCGCGCTGGGTTTCGCGGAGGACCATGCGCTCGGGGTTGGAGACGAGGCGGACGGAGGTGAGCTGGGGATCTTCGAGAATGGTGTCGATGCCTTCGATTTTCTCGAAGAGGTCCTTGATGTTGGCGAAGTAGGAGTCGCTGGGGAGCTCGACGGGGGAGACGCGGTTGGCGAGGGGGCGGACGGCGTTGAAGACTTTGCGCTCCATGGGGAAGACGTGCTTCATGTACCAGTCGAGGGTGGTGGGCATGGAGATGAAGCGGAGGGATTCGGCGGTGGGGGCGCAGTCGAGGACGATGACGTCGTAGGCACGGCTCTTGCGGTACTGGTTGACGTACATCATGGCGCTGAGCTCCTCCATGCCGGGGAGGATGGCCATCTCCTCGGCTTCGACATCGCCGAGACCGGAGGTGCGGAGGACGGTGGTGATGTAGCCGGAGATCTCGCGCCAGTGGCGTTTGATTTCGAGCTGGATGTTCACCTCTTGAATGTCGAGGTTTTCGGTGACCTGGAAGGGGTCGGCGGTGCGGGCGTCGAAGAGGCCGGCTTTGAGGGCGAAGGAGTCGGCGAGGGAGTGGGCTGGGTCGACGCTCATGACGAGCGTCTTGAGGCCCTGTTTGGCGAGCTGGAGGCCGGTGGCGGCGGCGACGGAGGTCTTGCCGACGCCTCCCTTACCGCTGTAAAGAAGTATTCGCATTGCGTCCCTTCAGGTTCTTGAGTTGCATGGTCATGCGCGGATTGGCCGCGAGTTTCGCTTCGTGTTTTTCGAGGAACTGCCAGTACATCTCCGTTATTGGGCAGGAGTCGGGCTTGTACTTGCAGCCTTTGCAGTAGTTCGACATGCGGTCGATGTACTTGCCGCTGGCGACGTAGGGTTTGGAGGCCATGAGGCCGCCGTCGGCGTACTGGGACATGCCGAGGGTGTTGGGGAGTTCGACCCATTCGACGGCATCGACGTAGACGGCGAGGTACCAGGCGTGGACCTGTTTGGGGTCGATGCCGGCGAGGAGGCAGTAGAGGCCGGTGACCATGAGGCGCTGGATGTGGTGGGCGTAGCCGAAGTCGAGGGTCTGGTTGATGGCCTGCTTGAGGCAGTTCATGTCGGTCTTGCCGGTCCAGAAGAAGCGGGGCAGGGGATTGGTGGCGCCGAGTTCGTTCTTTTCGAGGTAGGCGGGCATCTGGGTCCAATAGATGCCGCGGACGTATTCGCGCCAGCCGAGGATTTGCCGAATGAAGCCCTCGGCCGCAGCGAGCGGGGCTTGCCCCTTCGCGTAGGCCTCGGCCGCGGCGTCGCACGCCTCGCGCGCGGTGAGCAGGCCGAGGTTGAGATAGGGCGAGACGAGACCGTGGAATAGAAAGGG
>CAYMTH010000715.1:2842-3201 GCA_964393235.1 uncultured Solibacteraceae bacterium
GTAGATGCCGCGGACATATTCGCGCCAGCCGAGGATCTGGCGGATGAAGCCTTCGACGGAGGCGAGGGGGGCGGCGCCGGAGCGGTAGGCGTGTTCGGCGGCGGCGATGATTTTGCGCGGGTCGAGGAGCTTCAGGTTCATGGCCGCGGCTAGGCGGGAGTGGTAGAGGTAGGGCTCGTCGGTCCACATGGCGTCCTGCCAGGCGCCGAACCAGGGGAGGCGGTGGGTGATGAAGTCGGCGAGGGCTTCGTCGGCCTGTTCGGGGGTGACGGGCCAGTCGAAGCCGTCAAGGAGGCCGGGGTGGCGGGGGAAGCGGTCGTCGACGAGGGCCATGACCTCGCGGGTGGTCCGGTCGGGGC
>CAYMTH010000716.1:0-1577 GCA_964393235.1 uncultured Solibacteraceae bacterium
ATCGGGTACTCTCCTTCGAGTGATCGATTGATAGACTTGTCGGCATGAAACCGAATGCCGTGAAGCAGGCCTTGCGCGAGGGCAAGACCGTGCTGGGAACGTCCTACGGACAGTTGCGCGACAGCGAGATCGCGCGGATTTTGAAGGCCGCCGGGTTCGACTACGTCTACCTGGACGGCGAGCACGGCGGGTTCGGGATCGAGACGATCCAGGACATCTGCCGCGTTTCGAGCTTATGCGGGCTCACGGTTTTCACGCGCGTGGCCGATATGGAGTACGAGCTGATCGCCCGGGCGCTCGACTGTGGGTCCGACGGGATCATCTTCCCGCGGGTTGAGTCACCCGAGCTGCTGGAGCGGGCGATCAGCTGGTGCAAGTTCCCACCGGTGGGCGTGCGCGGGTTCGGCCTGACGGTGATGCAGTCGAACTACGAGCCGGTGACGATACCCGAGATGATCGCGCACCGGAACGAGAACGGGATGGTGATCCTGCAGATCGAGACGGTGAAGGCGCTCGATATGCGGGACGAACTGCTGTCGGTGCCGGGCATCGACGTGGTGATGGTCGGGCCGGTGGACCTGTCGATCTCGCTGGGGATCCCGGGGCAGTTCGAGCACCCGAAGTTCGTCGAGGCGATCGATCAGATCCGGGACACGTGCGAGGCCAAGGGCATCGTGCCGGGGATCCAGTGCCGCGGGGTGGCGCTGTCGAAGTTCTGCCGGGACCGGGGGTTCCGGTTCCTGGGAACGTCGAACGAGTGGAACCTGCTGCTTGAAAAGGCCCGCGAGACGGTGGCCGCGCTGCGATAATTTTTTCGCGGCCACTTTCCTTTGTTTTCAATAACCTGGTTGGTTCGAACCTCGGTCTGAACCTTGGTTTGTTCCTCGGTCTGTTCCAACCTTAGAAAAAGCGCGAGGGGAGCGCAGGGCTCCCCTCAATTTGATTTTATCAAGGGTGTCAAGTTTCGATGGCGGTGACCGAGGAGCAGTTACGGGAGAGGCTGCGGAAGATCGCGGCGCTGTTCGAGGGCGCGAAGACACAGGGGGAGCGGGACGCGGCGGCGGCGGCGATGGCGCGGGTGAAGGAGTCGCTCGACGCGATGCGGCCGGCGGTGCCGAAGCCGAGGACGAAGGCGCCCGCGTCGGCCGGCGGGGCGGGAGCAGCCCCGGTACTTTTACGAAGAACCGGTGCTGGAGATGCAGTTCTCGCTGCCGGACCGGTGGCAGCGGATGCTGCTGTCGGCGCTGTGCCGGCGGTACGGGCTGACGCCGTTCCGGTACCGGCGGCAGCGGCAGACGACGCTGATGCTGCGGGTGAAGCGGTCCTTTCTGGAGACGGTGCTATGGCCGGAGTATTGCGAGTTGCGGGACGCGCTCGATGAGTATCTGGCCGACGCGACGGCGCGGATCATCCGGGAGGAGATCTTCAACGACACGAGCGAGGCGGGGGAGCGTTAGAGAGTGACCGTATCGGTGGCGACGGCCTCGGCGAAGGCGGGGTCATGGCTGGTGAATAAGATCGCGCCGGGGAACTGGTCGAGGGTTTCGACGAGGGCCCGGCGGGCTTCGATTTCGAGG
>CAYMTH010000716.1:1587-3190 GCA_964393235.1 uncultured Solibacteraceae bacterium
GGAGGTTGGCTCCGGAGACGAGGATCTGGGCGAGGGCGGTCTTGGCGCGCTCGCCGAGGCTGAGCTGGGCGATGGGGACGCGGGCGTAGTCGCGCGGGAGTTTGAGACACGCGAGGATGGTCTGGATCCAGGTGCGGTCGGGGTGGCAGCGGAGACAGGCGTCGAGGGGGGTCTCGGCGGGGTCGAGGGTTTCGGCCTCCTGGGCGAAGTAACCGAGTTGGACGTTGGCCGCGGTCTGGATGCGGCCGGCGACGGGCGGCAGTTGGCCGAGGATGGCGCGGAAGAGGGTCGTCTTGCCGGAGCCGTTGGGGCCGGCGAGGTGGACGCGGGCGTGGCGGCGGACGGTGAGGTTGAGTCCGCTTAGGATCGGCGCGGCGTCGTAGGCGAGAGTCAGATTTTCGATGTGGAGCGCGGGGTCGCCGGGGCGGGGGGTGTCCTTGAAATCGAGGGCCGGGATGGGGTCGTCCTCCCACGGCTTGGCGACGCGTTGTTCGGGGGGAAGGCGCTCGCGGAGGAGGCGGGCGGTGCGGGCGACGCGGGCGGCCTTGGCCTTGTAGAACGGGCTCGATATGGCCGAGGCGTCCGCGGGGCGGCGGGCGGTTTTGGCGGCGACGGCATCGCGGGCGCGGGCCGCGCGTTCGAAGGCGGCGAGGCGGCGCTGCTCGTCGTCGTAGGCTTGCCAGGCTTGGTTCTGGCGGGTTTCGGTTGCTTCGAGGAAGGCGGCGTAGTCGAGCTGAAAGGCGTCGAAATGGCCGCGTTCGAGGCGGAAGACGCGGGTGGCGAGGGCGTCGAGGAAGTCCTCGTCGTGGGAGACGAAGAGGCAGGTGCGCTGGTGGCGGAGGAGGTGGGATTCGAGCCAGCGGCGGGCCTTGGCGTCGAGGTGGTTGGTGGGCTCGTCGAGGAGCAGGAGGTCGGCCGGAGCGGCGAGGGCGCGGGCGAGGCGGGCGCGGGCGCGCTGGCCGGCGGAGAGCTGGGAGAGGGGCGTGTAGAGGTGCTCGGTGTCGAAGCCGAGGCCGCGGAGGAGGGGCTGGACGTCTTCGGGCCACTCGTAGATGGCCTCGTCCGGGGCGGCGTTGGACTGGGTGAACGTCGCCGTGACGAGGCCGCGGCGGCGCGTGAGGGCGCCCGCGTCGGGCGGGAGGGCGCCGGCGAGGATTTGGAGGAGAGTCGACTTGCCGGCGCCGTTGGGGCCGGTGAGGGCGATGCGGTCGCCGGGGTTGATGTCGAAGTCGACGTTGTGGAAGAGAGGGTGCTCCTGCGCGAAGCGAAGCGCGAGGCCGCGGGCCTGCAAGATAGACATACGCACGGGTCCTATCCCCGGTTGGGGGCGGTGGGTCTAAAAGGGGGCGTGGGTCTGATCTAGAGGCGCATTGCCGCGCGGAATAGCCGCGCGAGGGTTAGTTTAGCAGAGTGGGGGGTGGGGTGGGTTAAGTGTGCGGAGGGAGGGGGCGGGGTTCGTGCGCGGGGACAGGCTGAAGCCATGTCCCCGACGGGAGGGCGCCGGGTGTGCGGGGGGGAGGGGTGCGGTTTATGCGGGGGGACAGGCTGAAGCCATGTCCGCGACGGGAGGGCGCTGGGTGAGCGGGGGGAGGGGGGGGTGGGG
>CAYMTH010000717.1:0-3185 GCA_964393235.1 uncultured Solibacteraceae bacterium
ACAGCGGCACCTCCAACGCCCGCACCCCCTCCATCACCCGCTTCACCATCCCGCGCAGCCCCGCCACCTCCCCCACCGGCGCCTCAAACACCAGTTCGTCATGCACCTGCAGAATCATCTTCGCCGCCATCCCCTCCCGCCGCATCTCCTCCGCAATCCGGATCATCGCCACTTTAATCAAATCGGCCGCCGTCCCCTGCAACGGCGTATTCACCGCCGTCCGCTCCGCAAACGCCCGCACATTCGGATTCTTCGACGAAATATCCGGAATCGGCCGCCGCCGCCCATACAGCGTTTCCGCGTACCCCTTCTCCCGCACCTCCGCGATCGTCGCCTCGATGAACCTCTTCACCCCCGCATACCGCGCAAAATAGCTCTTGATGTACCGCTCCGCCTCCGGCCGCGGAATCCCCAGCGCCGACGCCAGCCCGAACGCCGTCTGCCCATAAACAATCCCGAAGTTCACCGCCTTCGCCGCCCGCCGCATCTCCGGCGTCACAAACATCGGCGACGCCCCGAACACCTCCGCCGCCGTCCGCGTGTGAATATCTTCCCCGTTCCGGAACGCCTCCACCAGTACCGGGTCCATCGACATATGCGCCAGCAGCCGCAACTCGATCTGCGAATAGTCGGCGACCACGAGCTTCCAACCCTCCCGAGGCACAAACGCCGCCCGGATCTCCCGACCCAACTCCGTCCGCACCGGAATGTTCTGCAAATTCGGATTGATCGACGACAGCCGCCCCGTCGCCGCCCCGGTCTGGTTAAAGGTGGTGTGCACCCGCCCCGTCTCCGGATGCACCAGTTGCGGCAGCGCCTCCACGTAAGTGCCCCGCAGCTTCACCAGCCCCCGGTACTCCAGCCCCTTCGCGCAAATCGGATGGTCCACCGCCAGCGACTCCAGCACGTCCGCCGCCGTCGACAACTGCTTCCCCTTGCCCGTCTTCCCGCCCGGCGTAATCCCCATCTCCTCAAACAGGACTTTCCCCAACTGCACCGGCGAGTTGATATTGAACTCGTGCCCGGCCAGCGCGTGAATCTCCCCCGTCAGCCGGTCGATCTCGGCCAGCATCCGTTCGCTCATCCGCCCCAGCTGCGCCGAATCGATCCGCACCCCGGTCCGCTCCATCTCGGCCAGCACCGGCACCAGCGGCAGGTCCATCGTCCGGTACAGCTCCTCGTACTGCGAAATATCGAGCTTCTCCGCCAGCCGCAGCACCAGGTCGGCCCGCTGATCCGCCCGCGCCCCCGGCTTCTTGCCCAGATACACCTGGCACATCGAATCGAACGCCGCGTTCCCCCCGTCCGCCGTCAGCAGGAAGCATTCGAGCATCACGTCCCGCTCCACCCCCCGCAGCTCCGGGTGCGTCCGCAGCAGCGCCTTCCAGTCATGGACAATCTTCCCCGTCGACGACGCCAGAAACCCTCGCGCCGCCCCCTCCGGACAAGCCCGCGCCACCCCGGGCCGGAGCGCCACCCCGATCGCCCCGTCGAGCGCGGCCACACCGGCCGTCGGCCTCCCACCGCGGAAGGTGTCCAGCTCCTCCACCGTCCCGTAATCTTCCGTGGTCTCCTCCGCCGGCGCATCCCCCAGCTCCCGCAGGAACGTGAAGAATTCGAGCTCCCGGTACACGCTCTCGAGCGCCCCCCGGTCCGGCTCCCGCGCCGCCAGTTCGGACAGGTTCACCCCCAGCGGAACGTCGGTCGCGATCGTGGCCAGCCGCTGGCTCATCGCCAGCTTCTCCCGCCCCTCTTCGATCCCCTGCCGCTGCTTCGGCTTCAGGTCATCCAGGTGCTCCAGCAGCCCCGCGACCGACCCATATTTCTCAAGCAGATCCGCCGCGCCCTTCTTCCCGATCCCCGGCACCCCGGGAATGTTGTCCACCGAGTCCCCGACCAGCGCCAGAAAGTCGGCCACCTGCTCCGGCCAGACGCCCATGAAGTCCTTCACGCCCTGCCGGTCGTACACCGCATCGTCCTTGGCCGGGTTCAGCATGGTCACCCCGCCCCCCACCAGCTGCAGCATGTCCTTATCGGAGGAGACGATGACCACGTCCATCCCTTCCTTCCGCCCCTGCACCGCCAGCGTCCCGATCACATCGTCGGCCTCGTACCGCTCATACTCGAGCACCGGAATCCGCATCGCCTCGAGAATCCGCTTCACCAGCGGGATCTGCTCGAGCAGCTCCGGCGGTGTCTCCGCCCGGTTGGCTTTATAATCGGTGAACTCCTCGCTCCGGAACGACGGCCCCAGGCTCTCGTAAACCGCCGCGATGTACTCCGGATGGTAGGTCTGGCGCAGCTTCCGTACCATGTTGTGCAGAATGAACACCGCTTCGGTCGAGATCCCCGTCGACGTCCGCATCGGCGGCGCCCCGGTGCGCGCCCGCGCGTGAAACGCCCGGAAGATGAAGCCAAAGGTGTCTATCAGGAATAGGCGCGCCATACTGCCTTCGATTCTACCCTCCGTGTCAATTCGGCCCACTCGCGCCCGGTAAAGTGTGTCACGGATGACACAATTTGTGCCTGTAAAGTCCTGTTTATCAATCGTTTACAATTTTTGGAATTTTTGCTAGCCTGTCTCTTGGGATTTCAATCCAACGAGGAGACCGCCCTTGTACTTTGAACAAACGGTAGCCCGCCCGGTATCCGTCTCGGGCGTTGGCTTGCACCACGGCGTTCCGGTTACCATCCAGATCCGCCCCGCTCCCGCCGGAACCGGCATCGTTTTCCTTCGTACCGACCTTAAGAACTTTCCCGTCCCCGCCCTCTGGCAGCACGTCGCCCGCGTTTCTTACGCGACGAGCCTCATGCGCCAGGGCGTGCTGATTTCGACCACCGAACACCTGCTTTCGGTGCTCTATTCCTCGGGAATCGATAACGCCTGGATCGACATCGACAACCTCGAGGTCCCGATCCTCGACGGCTCCGGCGCCCCGTTTGTCGAGCTGCTGCGCGATGCCGGCGTCCAGCAGCAGAAGCGCCGCCGCCGCTATCTCCGTGTCCGCAAACCAGTTACGCACGAACACGGCGACAAGCGCATCACGCTCCTGCCGGCCGACAACTTCTCGCTGCACTGCGACATCTTCTTCCCGCACCCGCTGGTCGGCCACCAGACCATGGACATCGATCTCTCCACCGAGAACTACGCCACCGAGATCGCCCCGGCCCGCACCTTCGGCTTC
>CAYMTH010000718.1:0-3181 GCA_964393235.1 uncultured Solibacteraceae bacterium
GCCGGCGCGTTCGGGTTCTTATATTCCGTCGCCACCGAGCTGCCCACGGCCATCAACATGCCCTTGGCCGCCTCGGCGAACTGGCCGTCCGGCTTCAGTTCCAGGTACTTCTGGAACGCTTCCGTCGTGCCAGCCACCGGCACCGTCTTGCCGTCGGCGGTGATCGTCGCCTTCGAGAAGAGGTACAGGCCGTACTGATAGTGGGCATCGGCGTAGTTCGGGTCGGCTTCAATCGCCTTCTTGAAGGCCACCGAGGCCGGTTCCAGCTGGTTCACGTTCGTCAGGATGGCGCCGAGGTTGTAGTAGTAGCGGCCGGCGTTCGGCGGATCGAGCTGCGCGGCCTTGTCAAGTTCGGCCTGCGCTTCCGGATACTTCTTCGCCTTGGCCAGCGCCAGCGCGAAATTGTTGTGCATGCCGGCGTCGTCGGGCTTCAGTTCCAGCGCCTTCTGGTAGCTCTCCATGCCCTTCGTGAGTTCGGCGATCTGCTCTTCGCCGGTCTTGGTGCCGGCAAAGCCGACGTGCGCTTCGGCCTTGTTGGCCCAGATCACGACCTGCTTGGGATCCAGCCCGGCGGCCTTCTCGAACGCCTCGATCGACGCCGGGAAGTTCTTCGCCTTCAGGGCTTCCATTGCCGCGTTGAAGGCATCGTTCAATTCCTTGTTCTTCGCCAGCGCCGCCGCCCGTTCCTTGGCGGCCTTTTCGAGCGCTTCTCGCTGTTCCTTCGACATTTCGCGGGACATCTCTTCGGTCACCTGGCCGGAGGAAGCGGCCTGCTCCATCGCCTTGCGCTGGTTCGCCATCCTCGCCAGGTCGAAATTCACCGGCAGCGGATCGCCGAGCCGCGTCCGCACGCCCTTCACCGTGTCGACCACTTTCCCGTCGACTTCGCAAGAAACGTCGTAGGTGCCGAGCGGTAGACCCGCATGGAACCACTGCCCCTTCTTGTTGGTCTTTACTTTGTAAGAACCTTTGATGTCCTTCCGCTCCAGCCGGATCAGCGCGTCCTTCAACGGCTTGCCGTCTTCGCCTTTTACTTCGCCCTCGAGCGATGCCGTCTGCGCGAAAGCGCCGAACGTGAACAGCGCCGCCAGGGTCGCCAAACTCGCTAATCTCTGCAATGTCTTCATTTTCTGGATCTCCAACGGGGGGATTGTTCCCAACTTGAGCATACTATAACCGACGTCACCTAAGGGATGCCGCCGGAGCCGGGAACGTTACGGTGTCGCAACCGGAAAGCGTCCGGCCGCATCCGAGGGAGTAGAGGTTCGGCCCCGTGTTGTACCATCAAAAGAAAGGATTTACTCCCCTTCATCGAATGCGCTTGATTCTCGCCGGCCTGTCCGCCGCGCTGCACCTCGTTGCCGCTACTCCTGAACTCGAAAAGGCCGAGGCGCTCTACCGGCAGACCCGTTACCAGGAGGCGCTGACCGCCGTTCAGCCGCTCATCGCTCGTGACGCCGCCGCGCTCCTGCTGGCCGGCCGCGCAGCCTATGGCCTCGGCGATTACAAAAAAGCCACCACGCTCTTCGAGCAGGCCGTCGCCCGCAACCCGAACAGCGCGGCCGCCTGGCACTGGCTCGGCCGCGCCTTCGGCCGCCGCGCTGAAACCGCCTTCCCGCTCGCCGCGCGCGGCTACGCCTCCAAGGCCCGGCAGAACCTCGAGAAGGCCGTCCAACTCGACCCAGCCAACGCCGAGGCCGTCAACGATCTGTTCGAGTACTACCTCCAGGCGCCCGGCTTCCTCGGCGGCGGCCTCGACAAGGCCGAGAATCTCCTGCCGAAGGTCAAGGCCATCGACCCGGCCGAGTACGAATTCGCGCTCGCCAAGCTCGGCGAGGCCCGCAAAGACTTCAAGAGCGCCGAACAGCACCTCCGCCGCGCCGCCGACCTCGCGCCGAAATCGGTCGGCCGCGTCATTGACGTCGCCCGCTTCCTCTCCCGCCGCGGCCGCTTCCAGGAGAGCTTCGCGTGGCTCTCGCGCGCCGACCGTATGGCCCCGAAAACGCCGCAGGTCCTCTTCCACACCGCCCAGACCTACATCGAGGCGAAACAGAACCTTCCCGCCGCCAAGGCCATGCTCGAATCCTACCTGCGCAGCGAACTGACCCCCGACCTCCCGTCCCGCGAAGAGGCCCGCAAGCTGCTCAAGCAGGCGAGCGGCGACTGAGCCTCCGATGAACTGGCAAGAGGTCCTCCGCTTCAGCTTCCACGCCCTCCAGGCCAATCGCGTTCGCACCCTGCTCACCGCGCTCGGCCTCGTCATCGGCAACGCCTCGGTGATCCTCGTGGTCACCATCTCCATGACCAGCCGCGACTACGTCCTCGAACAGATCCGCGGCATCGGCTCCAACCTGATCATCGCCTACTACGAGGCCGGCAATCGCACCGGCGCCTCCGTCGAAGCCGACTTCGTCAAGATCGCCGACGTCGCCGCCGTCCGCGACGCCTTCCCCGGCCGCATCCGCGCCGCCACCGGCGTCATGACCGTCTACGACCAGATGGCCATCCAGGGCAAGGTTCGCGACGTCAAAATCATCGGCTCGGACGAACAGTACGCTCCCGTGCGCAACCTGGTCAACGTCGCCGGGCGCTTCATGCAGGCCGACGACGTCACGCTCCGAAACCGCGTCGCGATGCTGACCGAAAAACTCGCCATCCGCCTCTACGGCAGCCAGTCGAACTCCGTCGGCCAGGTCGTCAAGATCCACGGACTGCAGTTCACCATCATCGGCACCTTCCGCGAAAAGACCGACAGCTTCGGCCTTTCGGAACTCTCCACGGAGACGATCCTCGTCCCCATCACCGTCCTCAAGTACCTCACCAGCGAAGAGCGCATCGACCCGATGTACGTGCAGGCCCGCGTCGACAACCTCACCGGCATCCTCGACGCGGCCGAGAATATCGCCCTCATCCTCACCGTCGTTCTCATCCTCGTTTCCGCCATCGCGCTGCTCATCTCCGGCATCGGCATCATGAACATCATGCTGGTCACCGTCACCGAGCGCACCCGCGAGATCGGCATCCGCATGTCGGTCGGCGCCACGCGCCGCATGGTGCTCCTGCAGTTCCTCACTGAGGCGATCCTCATCAGCGTCGGCGGCGGCCTGCTCGGTATCGCCGCCGGCGTCGCCGTCCCGTGGAGCGCCGGATACTTTTCCGGCATCGACATCCCCATTTCCCC
>CAYMTH010000719.1:0-3179 GCA_964393235.1 uncultured Solibacteraceae bacterium
CCCCTCGGGATCGGCACACCCGCGTCCAGGAGCGTCGCCTTCGCCCGGACCTCGACGTCGCTCGGCGAAGTCACGCTGTCCGGAGGCGTCGCCAGCGTCTCGACCGGACCGCTCGCCGTCGGCGTGCACAACCTCGTAGGCCTCTACTTTGGCGGGAACCTGCTGCCGAGTTCGGCTTCGGTCCAGGTAACTGTGCTTCAGGCGCCGCAGACGATCTCCTTCCCGCCGATCCCGAACGTCACGCTCTCGACGCCGCCGTTCTCGATCTCCGCGACCGCCAACTCCGGTCTGCCTGTTTCGCTTTCGGTCGTCTCCGGACCGGCGACGATCTCCGGCAATGTGGTGACAGTCACCGGCACCGGCATCGTCACGATTCGCGCCTCGCAACCGGGCAACGGCAACTATCTGGCGGCGTCCCCCGTCGACCAGAGTTTCACCGTCTCCGCCCCGCCCGCTGACGCGCTTGCTCCTGTCGCGTCCAACGTAACCGCGACGCCGAATCCGGTCACCACCGCCGCGCCGGTCGCGTTGACGGCGCTCCTTTCCGACGCCGCCACCGGCGGGTCGATCATCGCGTCGGCCGAGTTCAATCTGAACGGCGGCGCCTGGACCCCGATGGCCGCTGCCGACGGCGCCTTCAACGCCGTCTCGGAAAGCGTTTCCGCGACGTTGCCGGCCTTCGGAGCGGCCGGCGTTCACGAACTCTGTGTACGCGGACGCGACGCGGCGAACAACACCTCCGCGCCCGTCTGCATCCTGTTCGCCGTCTATGACCCGGCGGCGGGCTTCGTAACGGGCGGCGGCTGGATCACTTCGCCCGCCGGCGCCTGGACCGCCAACCCCGCGCTCTCCGGACGCGCCAACTTCGGCTTCGTCTCCCGCTACCAGAACGGCGCCAACGTGCCCACCGGCAACACGCAGTTCCAGTTCCAACTGGCCGGGTTGAACTTCCGCAGCACGTCTTATGAATGGCTCGTCGTCTCCGGCGCCCGCGCCCAGTTCAAGGGCTCCGGCACCATCAACGGCGCCGGCGACTACGCCTTCCTGCTCACCGCCATCGACGGCGATGTCCAGGGCGGCAACGGCCAGGACCGATTCCGCATCAAGATCTGGAACAAGCAGACCGGCGGCGTTCTCTACGACAACCAGCCCGGCCAGTCCGACGCCGGCGACGCGTCGACCGAACTGGGCGGCGGCAACATCCACATCCAGAAGTAGAACTACGAAAAACCCAACAGCTTGTCGAGCCGCGCATTGTCCTGCTTGTATTTTTCCCAGATGCGCGGATCGGCTGGCGGTATCTTCGCCTCGGTTCTGGCTCCGGCCAGGATCGAGGCGATTTGTTTCACAACGTCCGGATGTTCCGCGGCCACGTCTTTCGCCTCGGCCGGATCGAGCCCGAGGTCATAAAGCTCAATCGGTGCCTCCGCCGCGGCCCGGTACGCCTTCCATTTCCCCATGCGCACGGCCTGCGTCAGCTTCGCCGGCGTCAACTGTTCCCAGTAAAGATAAGCCGGCGCCTTCTGCGCGCGCCCACGCAACGTGGGCACGATCGACGCGCCATCGATGCCCCGCGGCGCCTTCGCGCCCGCCAGTTCCGCGACGGTCGGCAGAAAGTCCCAGAAAGCCGTCGGAAAATCGCTCACCCGCCCCGCCGGCACCTGCCCGGGCCAACGGGCGATCAGCGGCACGCGCAGCCCGCCTTCCCGCAATGTGCCCTTCACCTCACGAAGCCCCATCTGACTGCCGAAACGCGCGTTGTTGACCGGTCCCCCGCCCGCGCCGTTGTCGCTGGCAAACAGCACCAGCGTGTTGTCATCGAGCTTCAACTCCCGAAGCAACGCCATCACCCGGCCCACATCCGCGTCGAGCCGGTCCATCATCGTCGCATAGACCTTCTCGGCATCCTTCCATCCGGTCCCCGCGTACTTCTCCACACCCGGCACATTGTTGACCGAATAGGGGCCATGGGGCACGGTCCAGGCGCAGAACAGGAAGAACGGCCGCTCCCGATTCTCACGGATGAACCGCAGACTTTCCTCGGCAATCAAATCCTGCGCATACACTCGCTTGGACGGGCTCTGCGCGATCGGCTCCCGCGCGCCGTTGCGCCACAGATAGTCCACGTAGAAGCGATGCGCATGCCGCTGGCAATTGTACCCGTAGAAGAAGTCGAACCCCTTGTCGACCGGCGTGCTGCCGGACCCCGGGCCGCCCAGGCCCCACTTCCCGCAGATACCCGTCCGGTAGCCCGCCCGGCGCAGCACTTCGGCCACGGTCGCGTCGCGCGGAGCCAGCGGGTGCTGTCCTTCCGGGAAAACCTCCCAGTTATTCCGCACCGTTGCGTGGCCCATGTGGTAGCCCGTGAGCAGCGAGCATCGCGAAGGGGCGCAGACCATCGCCCCGGCGTAGGCCGCGGTGAACCGCGTGCCCTCGGCGGCGAGACGGTCGATGTTCGGGGTCCGCAGGATCTTTTGTCCGTAACAGCCGAGGTCGCCCACACCAAGGTCATCGGCAAGCAGCAGGATGATGTTCGGACGCCGCGTCGCGGCAAAGGCCGAGGCACCGGCGGCGCCCACGAATCCTCTACGGGTCAGTTGAGCCATCCGTTCAGCTAATCACGAATGCCGCCCCGCCGCCACCGCTATTCCGGCTCCATCTCATCCCAGTATTCTTCTATCGCTTCTCGCACCAGCTGCGCGCGCGTGCGCACACCCGTCTTGTGAAACAGTTGCTGCAAGAAACTCTTCACGCTCGCCTCGGAAATGTCGAGCTTCGCCGCGATTTCCTTGCTCGCCAATCCCTCGCAAACGCACCGCAACACCTCGCGCTCGCGAACTGTCAGCCGCGGCCGGACGCGCCCGTCGCCCGTCGATGCCGCCTCCGGCTCGCGCAGCGATTCGTCGGCGAGCGGCGAAGGCGTCCCCGCCAGCGAGTGAATCTTCGCCACCAGTTCGTCGAGCGGATTCTGCTTCAGAAAAATTCCGCTGCAACCGCGACGCAGCAGCCACGCCGCCTCGCGCTCGCCGACGCCCCCGGTCACCACCAGCACATGCCCGCGAAACCCCGCGCCCATGCACGTGTTCAGGAACGCGCCTCCCTGTACAGCGCCCAACTGCAGGTCCAGCAGAACGACATCCACCGGTTGCTCCGCCACCTCTTCGAGCGCCTCGGCCACC
>CAYMTH010000720.1:0-3173 GCA_964393235.1 uncultured Solibacteraceae bacterium
GGGAGGTGCGTTTGACGTACCAGGCGGAGGCCGGCGATCGCGTGCCGGCCGTGCTGCTGTTGCCCGATTCGGCCGTCGGCCCCGCGCCCGCCGTGCTGGCTCTGCATCAAACCCAGGACCTGGGCAAGGGAGAGGTCTGCGGGTGGGGTGGCAAGCCGAGCATGCACTACGGAAAGGAGTTGGCCCAGCACGGCTTCGTGGTCCTCGCGCCGGACTATCCGTCGTTCGGGGACGACGGGACCGATTTCGCGCGGGAGGTTTACGGGCGGGGGTATCAGAGCGGGACGATGTACGGGATTGTGAACCATACGCGGGCGGTGGACCTGCTGGCGGGGCATCCGCGGGTGAACGCGAAGCGGATCGTGGTGATCGGGCATTCGCTGGGCGGGCACAACGCGCTGTTCGTGGCGGCGTTCGACGAGCGGATACGGGCGGTGGCGACGAGCTGCGGGTTTACTTCGTTCGCGAAGTATTATGGCGGGAATTTGAAGGGCTGGACGTCGGACCGGTACATGCCGCGGATCGCGAACGAATACGGGAACAGTCCGGCGCGGGTGCCGTTCGACTTTACGGACGTGCTGGGGGCGATTGCGCCGCGGGCGGTGTTTGTGAATGCGCCGGTGCGGGATTCGAACTTCGAAGTGAGCGGGGTTGACGACGTGGCGGCGGCGGTGGGCGGGCGGTTCGGGAAGGGGCGGCTGGTGGTGGAGCATCCGCAGGCGGAGCACGATTTTCCGCCGGAGATGCGGGAGAAGGCGTATCGATTCCTGGAATCGGCGCGGTAGGGCGGCTTTTACAACTTTTTTACAAGTTGCGAACGACCCGCATCGCGGAAGTCCCTAATCTAGCCACATGGACCGCACGACGATGTACGCCGATGAGCACCTGACAATCGATCTGGCCGGGCCGGTGGAGCTGGACAGCCGCCGCCTGGTGTTAACCCGGAAAGAGTTTGAACTGCTGGCGATGCTGGCGCGGAACGCGGGCGAGATCGTGCCGCGGGACGTGCTGCTGGGCACGGTGTGGGGCTATTGTGAGGGGACGCGGACGCGCACGCTGGACGTGCACGTGCGGCGGCTGCGGCGGAAGCTGGGCGAGTTCGGGGACACCTATATTCAGACCGTCTTCGGTGTGGGGTACCGGTTCGAGCGGTTCCGGGAACCGCGGCCGATTCTCACCTATTCGATGCCGGCGCCGGTGTACGCTTCGTTGTAATTGGCGCGCCCGCGGAAGGGGCGGGGCCGTTACAATGTAAGTTTGCCCATGCAGGTTCGAATAGCTCCTTCCAAAGCGCTTGGCGGCGCGATCCGCCTCCCCGGTGACAAGTCGATTTCGCATCGTTACGCGATTCTGGCGGCGATTGCGAACGGGACGTCGACGTTGAAGAATTTTTCGACGGGCGCGGACCCGCACTCGACGCTGGGGTGCGTGGCGTCGCTGGGGATCGAGGTGGAGAAGCTGGACGGGGAAGTGAAGGTCCACGGGAAGGGTTTGCGGGGGCTGCAGGCGCCGGCGGGCCAGTTGGACGCGGGGAATTCGGGATCGACGATCCGGATGCTGAGCGGGGTGCTGGCGGGGCAGCCGTTCACGTCGACGATTTTCGGGGATGAGAGCCTGTCGCGGCGGCCGATGAAGCGGATCATGACGCCGCTGGAGCAGATGGGCGCGCGGATCGAAGCGGTGGACGGGACGTATCCGCCGATCACGATTCACGGGACGCGGGATTTGAAGGCGATCCACTACGAGACGCCGGTGGCGTCGGCGCAGGTGAAGAGCTGCGTGCTGTTCGCGGGGTTGAGTTGCGACGGCGAGACGTCGGTGACGGAGCCGCACAAGACGCGGGACCATTCCGAGATCGCGCTGCGGGAGTTCGGGGCGGAGATCCGGAGCGAGGGGCGGACGACGACGGTGAAGGGCGGCGTGGAGCTGCAGGCGCGGGAGTTGTACGTGCCGGGCGACCTGTCGGGCGCGGCGTTTTTCCTGGTGGCGGCGTTGATGAGCGAGGAAGCGAACGTGGTGCTGTACGACGTGGGCGTGAACCCGTCGCGGACTGCGCTGATCGATTTCCTGGTGGGCGGCGGCGGGCAAGTGAAGGTGCTCGACGTGCGTTCGTCGGGCGGGGAGCTGGTGGGCGACCTGCAGGTGCGGAGCTCGAAGTTCCAGGGCGGCGTGATCGAGAAGGGGCTGACGGCGGCGTTGATCGATGAGATTCCGGTGCTGGCGGTGCTGGGCGCGACGAGCGAGAACGGGTTGACGGTGCGCGACGCGAGCGAGCTGCGCGTGAAGGAGACGGACCGGATCGCGACGGTGGCGGACAACCTGCGGCGGATGGGGATCGAGATCGAGACGGCGGCCGACGGGTTCCACATTCCGGGCAAGCAGACGTTCCGCGCGGCGGAGGTGGACAGCTTCGGGGATCACCGGATCGGGATGGCGTTTGCCGTGGCCGGGCTGGTGGCCGAGGGTGGGGAGACCGTAGTGAACGAGGCGGAGGCGGCGAGCGTGTCGTTCCCCGAGTTCTTCACGACGCTCGAGTCGATTCGGGCTTAGGGGCGTCGGATGAGCGGCGATCCCGAACTTACCGTAGAAGGGCTGGCGCACGATCTGAACAACGTCTTCGAGACGCTGGCGGAGGCGGCGGAGGTGTTGTCGGCCGACCCGAAGTGGACGAAGCTGGCGAACACGATCCGGCGTAGCGTGCGGCGCGGCGAGCGGATTGTGACGAGCCTGAGCGAGACGACGGCGCCGGACCCGGGCGACCTGGGCGAGATCCTCGACAACGCGATCCAGCACACCGAAGATGTGTTGACGTTTACGCGCGGGACGTCGATTCAGTACACGCGGCGGGTGGAGCCGGGCGTGACGCTGCCGGGTTCGCCGGCGGCGTGGGAGCGGGTGTTTGTGAACCTGTTTCTGAACGCGGCGCAGGCGAATCCGCAGGGCGCGGAGGTGCAGATCGGGGCGGCGCGCGAGGACGGGCAGGTGCGGCTAACGGTGGCCGATAACGGGCCGGGGATTCCGCCGGCGATCCTGCCTTCGATATTCGAGCCGACGGTCACGACGAAGAAATCGCGGCGGCGCGGGGGGCTGGGGCTGCATATCGTGCAGACGATCGTGAACGAGCACGGCGGCACGGTGCGGGCGGAAAATCAGGAGCCGAGTGGGGCGGTGTT
>CAYMTH010000721.1:0-3171 GCA_964393235.1 uncultured Solibacteraceae bacterium
AACTTCGAATTCGGGAACTGCACCAGCAACTGCCGGCACTCCTCCTCGGCGCGGAACGCGTGCTTGTTGTCGCGGTCCGGCTTTTCCATCTGACGCAGGTGGATCGTGCAGACCTTCTCCTGCGCCTCGGCCGCCTCTTCCATCGTCGGGTAGAACAGGATGAAGTCCTTGTATTCGGCTTCGGCCTGCGCCAGCCCGTGCGACCCCGCCTCGCGCATCCAGCTGTCGGCGATCGCCAGCTTCGCCTTCGCCAGATACTCCGACGTGTCGTAGGTGTTGATGAGCGTGTTCAGCGTCAGCCGCGCCACTTCGTACCGGCCGCGCTCGATATCAGCCACGGCCTTGTCGAACAGGACCTTGTCCGGCTGCTGCGTGTCTTTGCCGATCGGATTCTCATACTTCTTCTTCCGACACCCGGTCAGCGAAGTCATCGCCACCACCGAGGCCAGCATGCACACAACCAATTTGCTCTTGACGATCATGTAACGCACGACTCCCTTACGCCATCTGTTGCACGCCCCGCCGCGCTGTTTCGCGCAGGGCCACAAACGCCGCGCCCGCATCGGACGCGCCGAAAACACTGTTTCCCGCCACCAGCCAGTTCGCCCCGGCCGCCGCGACGTCCGCCGCGTTGCCCGCGCCGATCCCGCCGTCCACTTCGATCTGGAACTTCAGCCCGAGCCGCTCCCGCCGCTCCGCCAGCTGCCGGATCTTGTTCAGCGAATTCGGCAAAAACTTCTGCCCGCCGAACCCCGGATTCACCGACATCACCAGCACAAAATCGACAATCTCCAGCACCTCGTCCAGCGTCGCCACCGGCGTCGACGGGTTCAGCACCACGCCCGCCTGCGCGCCCTCGGATTGAATCATCCGCAGCGTCCGGTCCAGATGCGGACACGCTTCCTGGTGCACGCTCACCGAATCGGCGCCCGCTTCGATGAACACCGGCGCGAACTGATCCGCGTTCGTGATCATCAGGTGCACGTCCAGGTGCGACTTGGTCACCTTCCGCAACGACTGCAGCACCGGCACCCCGATCGTCAGGTTCGGCACGAAGTGCCCGTCCATGACGTCGAAATGCAGCATCGTCGCCCCGGCCGCCTCTACTTCCGCGATGTGAGACCCTAGCCGTGCGAAGTCCGCCGATAGCAAAGATGGCAGGATTTCAATCATTTGGCGCTATTTTTCATGCTAACACGGCGTGGAAAAACCCGTCGCCCGCCTCGCGCCCCGGCAACCGGTATCCCATCTCCAGCACCCGCCCCGCAAAACGCTCCACAACCCCCTCGTTTTCCTCGCGTTCCAGCGAACAGGTGGCGTAAACCAGCCGCCCGCCCGGGGCCAGAACCTCCAATGCCGCTCGCAGAATTTGCACTTGTCGCTCCGCCTGCCGCTCGATCTCCTCAGGACTGACGCGCCACTTGATCTCCGGGTTTCGCCCCATTGTCCCCGTCCCCGAACACGGCGCGTCCACCAGCACCCGGTCGAAGACAGGGCGAAAAGGCAGCGCCTGCGCCGCGTCGAGCTGCACCCGCCGCTCCACCGGGATCGCCGCCAGCCGCTTCCGCGACCGGTCGCACGCCACCGGCCGAACCCCGCTCTCGGCCGCCTGCAGCGTCTTGTTCCCCGGCGCCGCGCACAGGTCCAGAAACCGGTGCTCGGGCCGCAACTCGAGCAGGGGCACAATCGACTGCGCCCCGATATCCATCTGCCGCTCCCCGCGCTGATACGCCGCCGGCTTCGACAGAAAATAGGACGCAGCCGCATGCGCCGCCGCCGCGCCGAACTGCTTCTCCCACTTCGCCAGCAGCCACTCCGGCATCGACAGCGCCACCGCGTCCGTCGGATACGCCACCGGATCGCGGTTCACCTTTCGCAACACCGCGTTTGCGAATCCCACCGCCGACATCTTCCTCGCCCGCTTCACCAGGTCGACACTCGTCGACACCGCCGCGTGCGGCGGAATCCGATCCAGGTAGCGCAGCTGGTAAATCCCCATCCGCAGCGCGATCCGCACCTCCCGGTCCAGCTTCGGTGTCCGCCCCGCGTAGTGCCCGATCAGATAATCGAGCTGCCCGCGTTGCCGCAGCACCCCGAACACGATCTCGTTCGCGAGGTTCGCCTCCTGGCTCTCCAACGGCTTCGTCCGCAGCAACTCGTCGGCGAAGTCTCCATGTCGTTCCACCGCTTCCAACACATCGAAGGCCACGGTGCGCGCGTTCAAGCCCATAAGAACTTCTGATAAGGTACCGCAACCGCCGCCCGCTCCGCGCGGCGTACAATACTCATTTGCGGCCACCTCGGGCAATCGTCGTCGTCCCCACCCTCTCCGCCGGCTTCACTTTGTGGGAATGCGTCGAGAGCCTGCAGGCCCAACTCTTCCCGGACTTCCTTATCGTGATCGTCGACAACAGCGGCGCGCGGCTCGTCGAACAGACCTGGCCCACCACTCTTTCCCGCCACCGCGTCGCCATCCTCCACCCAGGCTCCAACCTCGGCTTCGGCGCCGCCGTCAACCTCGCCGCGCGCCAGTTCAACTCCGATTACGTCGCCGTCCTCAACGACGACGCCACCGCCGATCCCGCCTTCCTCGCCGCCCTCGTCGACGACCTCGACCGCAACCCCGCCGCCGGCTCCGCCGCCGCGCAGGTCCGCCTCGCCGGCGCGCCCTCGCCCCAGCTCGACTCCGCCGCCATGCTCATCGCCGCCGACGGCACCTCCAAACAACGCGGCCACGCCGCCCCGCCCGACCGCTTCCCCGCCCCCGAAGAAGTCCTCCTCCCCTCCGGCTCCGCCGCCCTCTACCGCCGCGCCATGCTCGACCAGACCGGCGGCTTCGACGACGACTTCTTCCTTTACTGCGAAGACACCGACCTCGGCCTCCGCGCCCGCTGGGCCGGCTGGACCGCCCGCTACGTCCCCGCCGCCGTCGCCCATCACCGTTACTCCCACTCCGCCGGCCGCGCCTCGAAACTGAAGGCCTACTACGTCGAACGCAACCGTCTCCGCACGATCCTGAAAAACTTCCCCCTCCCGCTCCTGCTCCGCGCCTTCCTCGCCACGCCCGCGCGCTACCTCTTCCACCTCGCCGCCATGCGCGCCGGCCGCGGCGCCGCCGCCCAATTCCAACAGCAGGGAGGCAGCCCCCTCACCCTCGTCGCCTGCGTCCTC
>CAYMTH010000722.1:0-1960 GCA_964393235.1 uncultured Solibacteraceae bacterium
GGACCCGTTTTTCCTGACCCCGGGGACTTACCGGGGCTCACTGATCGTGGAGGCTGGGGCGACCACGCCGCAGTTCGCGACGGTGGACGTGAACTTCACAACCTTCCGGCCGCTGGCCGGGCCGCCGGCGGTCAGCCGGGTGGTGAACGGGGCGACGTTCGCGGACGGGCCGGTGGCGCCGGGAGCGTGGATCAGCGTCTTCGGGCAGAACCTGTCGACGACGGCGGCGCCGGGGCGGATCTGGACCGGGGCGGAGATCGTGGGAACGCAACTGCCGACCTCACTCGACGGAACGTCGGTCCGGATCGGCGGACGGGCGGCGGCGGTTTACTACGTCAGTCCGGGGCAGCTGAACGTGCAGGTGCCGGATGTGCCGTCGGACGGCCCGGCAACGGTAGAGGTAAGCGTGGACGGCGTAGTGGCGCGCGGGACGGTGAGCATCGCGCGGACGGCGCCGGCGCTGTTCCAGGTGGGGACATTCGGCGGCGCGGGGTTGCCGGCAGCGGTGACCACTTCCGGCGGGCTGATCGCGCCGGCGGGGTCCATTCCGGGCGCGAGGCCGGCGGCGGCGGGCGAGTTGATCGCGCTGTTCGGCACCGGGTTCGGCCCGACCGTGGCGGCGGCTCCAGCGGGCGTGATACCGACAGGCGCGCCGGCGGTTACCGGGGCCGTGGCGGTGACTGTGGGCGGAATCCGGGCCGACGTGCTGTACGCCGGACTGGTGGGCGCCGGGTTGAACCAGGTGAACATCCGCGTTCCGGCGCTGCGGGCCGGGACGCATCCGATCGTGATGACGGTAGGAGGTGTGGCGATCCAGACGGGGCTAGTGCTGGCCGTGAATTAGCGGCGGCGGCCCCGGCGGGAGTCTTTTGGCCGGATTCCGGGAGTCTAAACGAGTCCAGGGAGGGGGCGGCGGGAGTCAAAAACCAAAAAAGTCTTTTGTTTTCAACATATCTTGGGAGTCACCCGCAAAAAATACATTTTTGCAGACTCACCGGGGGCGCCTAGCCGCCGGCCCTTCCGGCCGGCGTGCCCGTTATCGCGCAGATCCCACTCTTAAAGGTCATTATATCAGGGGCGGACCAAGCGATTGCACGATCCGATCTGGCAACTGATTGATTTGATTACAGATAAAGAAAAGAGGAGGTCTGTGAACGCGCCCGTCACACATCGCGCGCGCAGCGGAATGTGATGTTGGTGGTGGCCGAATCGGGGGTGTTTTTGGTGCGGGCGGCGACGCGATAGCGGTTGCAGTAGCTTTTATGGCAGAGATACGACCCGCCGCGCATCGATTTCTGGTTGCCTTCGCCGGGGCCGGTGGGGTTGATGCGGGTGGTGTGGAGGT
Organism: uncultured Solibacteraceae bacterium; assembly: GCA_964393235.1. Classification (GTDB taxonomy): domain Bacteria; phylum Acidobacteriota; class Terriglobia; order Bryobacterales; family Bryobacteraceae. Next base: position 1,346 of record CAYMTH010000722.1, read on the forward strand.
GCCAGAACGGCTCGAACCAATCGGCGCACCACTCCCAGGCGTTGCCGACGACGCTGAAGAGGCCGTAGCCGTTGGCGGGGAAGGCGCGGACCGGGGCGGGGGCGGTGTAGCCGTCGTCGCCGAGATCGGAGACCGGGAATTCGCCCTGCCAGATGTTGCACATGTGCTTGCCGCCGGGGGTGAGTTCCATGCCCCAGGGGTAGGTCTGCTGTTCGAGACCGCCACGGGCGGCGTACTCCCATTCGGCTTCGGTGGGCAGGCGTTTGCCGGCCCAGGCGGCGTAGGCGGCGGCGTCGTTCCAGGAGACCTGGGTGACCGGGGTTTCCAGACGCGCGTCGATGGACGAATCGGGGCCCTCGGGACGGTCCCATTTCGCGCCGGGCACCTTGCACCACCACGGGACGGCGAGGACGGTGTCTTCGACGAGTTTTTTGTAGCGTTCGGGGTCGAGGTGTCCCTGGAAGACGAACGACCAGCCGAAGCGTTCGGATTCGGTGACGTAGCCGGTGGCTCTGACGAACTCGGCGAACTGCCAGTTGGTGACGGGGGTGGCGTCGATGTAATAGGGGTCGAGGGTGGTTTCGCGGATGGGCCCTTCGCCGTCGGCGGGGAAAC
>CAYMTH010000722.1:1970-3167 GCA_964393235.1 uncultured Solibacteraceae bacterium
CCTCGGTGCCCATGAGGAACGGGCCGCCGTCGAGCTTGGTCATGCCCTCGGTGGAGCCGGAGCGGGCGGTGAGCCGTTCGGCGGCGAGGCGCTGGGAGACGGAGAGCTGTTCGGCGCGGGACTTGGAGGGGACGCAGCAGGGGTTGATGCCGACGACGTTGAAGGGATTGCTCATGACTGCTTTTTGACGGTTTTCACCTGGGCCTTGGCGCGGAGGGCGTCGACGTACTCTTCGAGGGCCTTTTCCTGCTTTTCGCGGGAGAGGGCGGCTTCGATCTGGTCCTTGACGTCGTCGAGCGGGCGGACGCCTTCGGGCTTCTTTTCGTGGACGGTGGCGATGTGCCAGCCGAAGACGGAACGGAAGATGGGGCTGACGTCGCCGGGCTTCATGGGGAAGACGACGGCTTCGAACTCTTCGACCATTTCGCCGAGCGGGAACCAGCCGAGGGAGCCGCCCTGGCCAGCGCAATCGGAGTAGGCGTCGGCGACTTCGGCGAAGGGCTTGCCGGACTGGAGGTCGGCTTCGGCCTTTTTAATCTCTTCGAGGATGGCGTTTTCGTCCTGCCCCTCGCCCACGTTTTTCACGATGTGGGAGGCGTGGACCATGGGGGGCGTGCGAAACTCATCCTTGTTTTTTTTGTAGAAGTCCTGGATTTCTTTGGGCTTCGGCTTGGGAGCCTTTTCGCCGACCTGGCGGATGAGGCGTTCGACGCGGATCTGGGCGTCGATGTCGGCGCGGGCGGCGTCCTTATCGACGCCGGCGCGAGTGGTGCCGGCTTCGCAGTTCTCCGGGTCGCCGGCGAGGGGGAACATGGCGGTGAGGCGCTCGTCGATCTCCTCGGTGGGGACCGGCTCGGTGTCGGCCATGGCGGCCTGGCGGAGGAGGACTCGTTCGATGACGTTCTCGCGGGCCCATTCGCGGAGCTGCATTTCGCGTTCGATGGGGTCCATGTCGCCCATCAATTCTTCGTAGCGCGGCCGCATGGAGGCCGCTTCCTGGCGGATGAGGGCGTCATCCACGTATTCGCCGTTGATCTCGAGAGGCATTCTGCTGCCCCTTATTGTATAAACTGGCGATCGGCGATCGCGGTTAATTCGCGGACGACGGGGGCGAGGGCGGGGTCGTCGATGCGGTTGTCGAACTCGCCGGGATCCTTTTGGAGATCGAAGAGCTCGGAGCGGGACCAGGTGAGAAGG
>CAYMTH010000723.1:0-1720 GCA_964393235.1 uncultured Solibacteraceae bacterium
GGGCAGCATGATGGGGCCGCCGATGGAGCCGCCGAATTCGTTGCGGATGAGTTTTGGGGTCTGGTAGGGGCGGCCGTCGAGGAAGACGTCCTGGCGCGCGCGGGCGACGCCGAAGGCGTTGTTGCGGTGGGTTTCGAAGACGGCGAGGGCGAGACGGTTGGTACCGCTCTTGGTGGAAACGATGATGGAGGTGGGCCGGGTGTACTTGGCCGAGGAGGTGCTGGTTTCGACGCGGACTTCGCCGATCGACTCGAGGCCCTGCAGGTTGGCCGAGCCGCCGAACTCGCGGTTGTTGGCGGAGGCGCCGTCCTGGATGTAATCGGTTGAGTACTGCATCAGGCCGGAGACGCGAACGCCGCCGTTGATGTCGCCGAGGGCCTCGACGCCGGGGGCGACGTTTTCGAGCAGGGTGTTGAGGTTGCGGCCGTTGATGGGGAGTTCCTTGATGCGCTTGGAATCGAGGGTGGAGGCGTCGGTGGGGTCGGTGACAGTGACCAGCGGAATGGTGTCTTCGACCTGGATGGTTTCGCTGACGGCGCCCGGTTCGAGGACGGGATCGATGACGGCGGTGCGGCCGACTTCGAGGGTCAGGTTGCCTTCCCAGGCCTTCATGGCGGGCGATTCGACACGGACGCGGTAGGGGCCGATGGCGGTGGGCGGCGAGGCGAAGAAGCCTTCGGCATTGGCTTCGAGCGTGACGGCGCGGCCGGTGGGGAGGTGGAGGATGGTGACCTTGGCGCCGGGGATGACGGCGCCGGTCGGGTCCTTCACGAGGCCCTGGATGGACCCGCCGCCGCCGGACTGCGCCAGCAGCCAAAGCGTGGAGATAAGAATGAGAATCAGGCTGCGGACGCCACAGAGCATCTCGCGATTTTAAGGCATTTGCGGATTCGCGCGGAAGTCCGTCGAACAAGTTAGAATCGAGGGCTATGTGGCCGCGCGCAGTTGTCCGCTTTGTCGGGGGTGTCGTTCTTGTCGCTGGAAGTTTTGCTGTCCCGGCGCAGGAATGCCGGTTGACGCCGGTGACGCCGGTGGTTCCGGCGTCGCGGATCGAGGAAGGGGAATCGGCGCTGGAGTCGCAGACGTTTCTGACGGCTGTCTCGGCGGTCTCGCCGGCGAACGAACTGCATTTCGTCGACAGCGTGAACCGGATCCGCCGGCTGGACGCGGCGGGGCGGATGCGAACCGTGGCGGGGAATGGCACGCGCGGATTGGAACCGGTGGAGGGCCCGGCGCGCGAGGCGGCGTTGCCGGCGATCGGGCAGATCCTGTTTTCGCCGGGCGGCGTGCTGCATTTCGTTTCCGTGGGCCGGGTGTGGAAGGTGGAGGCCGACCGGATCGCGGTGGTGGCGGGAACCGGGCGGCCCGGGTTTAACGGGGAGGAACTGCCGGCGCTGGAGATGAACCTGGGCGGGATCGTCAACGTGGCGTTCACGCGGGAGGGGCGGTTGCTGATCGTCGACGGGTTCAACCGGGTGCGGCGGCTCGACGGCGACGGCGTGCTGCGGACTATCGCGGGCTCGACGCGTGTGGCCGCGACGAACGGTCTTACCGGCGACGAGGGCCCGGCCGTGCAGGCGGCTTTATCGAATCCGCGGCAGGTGGTTCCGCTACGGGACGGGCGCATCTGGATTCGCGATCTGGCCGGGCGTCATCTGCGTGAGATCAGCCCGGGCGGGATGATCGACTACGTGAAGACCGAGGACTACGACCGCATGCT
>CAYMTH010000723.1:1730-3151 GCA_964393235.1 uncultured Solibacteraceae bacterium
AACACGATTCAGACGAGCTTCGACACGGGCGTGAGCATCCTCACCATGGCCGCTGGCCGAACGGCGGGCATCACGGCGAACCGACTGCTGCCGATCCGCGACAACGGGCAACTGGAGACGGGCGCGGCGCCCTACCCGGCGTTCACGGGCACGCCGCGGGCGATCGGCCCGGACGGCTCGTTGTACTTCGAAGGGTCGGCGCGGCCGGAGCAGCGCAATCCGATGGTGCGGAGCCGGGGCGGGCAGGTGGCGGTGGTGGCCAGCGCGCCCGCGGTTCCTGAAGTGGACGGCCAGGCGCCGCCGTTCGGTATCTGGCGGAATGGGGGCCTGCTCTACGCTTCGAGCCTGGCGGACAAGACGGGGATTCTGGAAGCGCGGCCGGGGCAGCAGGCGCGCTTCGTCGTCGGGGGCGGAGCCGATATCGGCGACGCCGACGGGAAGAGCGCGACGAGCCTGACGATTTTCGGCATTCAGACCTTTTCGGTCGATGGCGCCGGGCGCATCCTGCTGGCCGACGTCTATCGGAAGCGGATCCTGGTGGTGGAGACGGATGGCAAGGTAAGTGAGTTGAAGGGGACTGACGGCGCTCCGATCGTTTTCGGCCCGCTCGGTACGTTTTCGAGCCTGCAGCGCATCGCGGGGGACCAGGCGGGGAACGTCTACTGGTACACGTCGGGCGCGACGCCGACGGGCGGCGTCTTCACGGCCGACCTTTCGATCTGGTCGCGCGCGGACCGCTCCGTGCGGACGGTGCGCGTGGTGGGGCTGTCGGCGTTGATCCGGCTCGCCGACGGCAGTGTGGCGGTGATCGCCGGCAACAGCGCGAATTTTCGCAGCGTGTATCCGCTGACGCCGGCGGGACTCGGCGCGCCGCTGGCGGGGCTCGGACTGCTGCCTCTGCAATCGGTCACGAGTGTGCAGAGCGAGACCTTTTTCGCGGCGGCATCGCGGTTGTTCCGCGGCGCAACGGGCCGGCTGGAGATGCTCGACATCGCCTATCTGCCTTCGGGCACGGCGTTCAACCCGGATTTCGTGGCGTCGAGCGGGGCGGACCTTTTCATTCACCTGGCGAGCGACGGCGGGTTCTACCAGCTGGACGGCACCGCCTCCTGTGCGTGGCTGCCGCAGCCGCGCGTCGCCTCCGAAGGGGTGCGCAACGCGGCCAGCTTCGGGAATCCGAACGTGATTTCGCCGCGCCAGTTGGTCACCATTTTCGGCACGGGGCTCGGTCCAGCCGCGGGGCAGGGGCTGGTTCTCGACGGATCCTTGCGCGCGGGCGGCCAGCCGGCGCCGTACCCGGCGCTGCAGCTAGGTGCGTTCAGCGGCGCCATCCCGGTGGCGACGTTGACCGGCACGACGCTCCCGGTGGTCTACTCGAACGACCGGCAGGTGACGGTGCAGGCGCCGGTCACGGCTCCGGC